>NZ_BCBJ01000121.1:0-41668 GCF_001320605.1 Pseudomonas sp. NBRC 111133
GAGATCGTGGCGGGGACGATCATGAAGCGGTTCATTGAAGGTGAGGTCCGGACGCAAGTCACGCTGCTGCCGGAGTGCCTGGATGATTACATCACCGAAGAAAACCCAGTTCGGGTGGTCGACGTTTTCGTCGATGAACTCGACCTGGGAGCACTCGGCTTCGAGGGTGTCGATCCGGCTGCAACGGGGCGTCCGGCCTACCATCCAGCAGTCCTGCTGAAAATCTACATCTATGGCTACCTCAACCGGATTCAGTCCAGCCGCCGGCTTGAGCGCGAGACAGAGCGCAATGTCGAGCTGATGTGGCTAACGGGCCGGTTGGCTCCTGACTTCAAAACGATTGCCGACTTTCGCCGAGACAACGGTAAAGCCATTCGCAGCGTGTGCCGGCAATTCGTAGTGCTGTGCCGCAACCTCAATCTTTTCTCTCAGTCGATCATTGCCATCGACGGCAGCAAATTCAAAGCCGTAAATAACCGCGACCGCAACTTCACCCAGGGCAAGATCAAGGCGCGCATACAGCAGATCGAGCAGAGCATTGACCGCTATCTTGCGGCGATGGATTCGGCGGATCGGGCAGCGCCCGAGGTCGCCGAGGCCAAGGTTGAACGGCTGAGCGAAAAAATAGAGAAGCTGAAACAGCAAATGACGAAGCTCAAGGACATTGAAGCGCAGCTTCACGCCAGCCCAGATCAGCAAATCTCTCTTACCGATCCTGATGCACGCTCAATGGCCACGAGTGGCCGAGGTAGTGGCACGGTTGGCTATAACGTACAAACAGCAGTCGATGACAAACACCATCTGATCATTGCCCATGAAGTCACCAATGTTGGCAATGACCGAACGCAACTGAGCAATATGGCGAATCAGGCGCGCGAAGAGATCGGCGCTGAGTCGCTGACAGTCGTCGCCGACCGAGGCTATTACAAAGGTCCGGAGATCCTTGCTTGCGAGCAGGCCGGGATCACCACTTTTGTACCGAAGCCGCTGACATCAAGCAGCAAAGCGGAAGGCCGATTCGGCAAGCAGGACTTCATCTACATTGCTGCATCGGATGAATACCGATGCCCTGCGGATCAGCTACTGACTCGCCGGCATTCTTCGGTGGAAGACGGCATGTTGCTGCACTGCTACTGGTTCTCGGGCTGCCAAAGTTGCGCCATGCAGAAGCAGTGTACGACGGGTAAGGAACGCCGGTTAAAGCGCTGGGAGCATGAAACGGTAGTCGAAGCGGTGCAGATCCGATTGGAGCATGATCCAGGAAAGATGAAAGTTCGCCGGCAAACGGTGGAGCATCCCTTCGGAACGCTCAAATACTGGATGGGAAGCACTCACTTCCTGACCAAAACCCTACCGAGGGTAAGCACCGAAATGAGCCTTCACGTGCTGGCTTACAACCTCAAACGAATGATGAGCATCTTTGGCATCGCTGGGCTGATTGAAGCGATCAGGACATGAGGCCAAGCATTTTTTGCGTCCGTATACGGCTATTCGGGCCGCTGCGGCGGCCCAAATAGCACAGGCCGCGTCTGGTGCCCGACTTAGGTAGATCAGCACTTAGATCTGCTGAATTAACAGGCTGCCCCAGCTTCTTTCGCTACTCGACGTACTTACTTGCGTTTTCACACAGCCTGGGTCGAAAGCGGACAGGGCATCGCAAAGTCATCCAACTGCCTGAGTTATCCGAACGCCAACAAGGATTCCACCGAGCTTGTCGACAAGAAAACCCGCGACAACTCAGAGTGTTATCCGAGCAAACAGACTTTGGATACCCTATTCCCGCTAGAAACACTGCCGCTGAAACCCTCCTGGCATGTAGCTCCTTCGTCCTACGCTTCAGCCTCTATGACCCCCACCCAACCTTTCGCGCAGGTGCGGAACGAACCTAGGCGTAACGCGGGTATAAGCTTCGTAGGCAGCGCCAAACTGCTTGTGCATTTCCCGCTCTTCGGAAACCGCCAAACGCCCGTACATCACCAGCAACACCGGGAACATTGCCAGCGTCAGCAGCGTCGGCCACTGAAGGAGAAAGCCCAGAAGAATCAGCACAAATGCCACGTACTGCGGATGTCTGATCCAGCCATAGGGCCCGACCGTTGCAAGTGAACGGCGGCGTTGCGCGTGATATAGCACGTTCCAGGCGGCAGAAAGCAAATAGAAGCCGAAACCCAGGAATAGGTAACTGGCAATGTGCAAAACACTGAAGTGTGGGTTGCCCTGGTCACCGAGCAACGTCGACCACAGATGGCCGGATTCGTGGGAAAGCAGATCGAGGTTGGGGAACCTGGCCTGCAACCAGCCTGACAACAGATAGATCGTCAGGGGGAAGCCATACATTTCCACAAACAGGGCAACGATGAAGGCCGAGAATGCACCGAAGCTCCTCCAGTCTCTCGCCGTTGCCGGCTTGAAGAAACTGAAGGCAAACATGATGAAGATCGCGGAGTTGATGAAAACCAGCGACCAGAGGCCATACGCGCTTTCACCATGATTCATGATGGATCTCCCGGCTTATGGATATCAGCCTTATCGGAGGGGGCCGGTTTGCTCTGGCCCTGGTGATGGTGTCCCCCATGTCCTCGATGCATGAAGACATGCATCAGCGGACAGGCGAGCAACAACAGATAAGGCAGGGCTCCAACGACATGGGCAAGGTGCTCGGTGAGCAGGAAGTAGACGGCGATCCCACCGATTACCACCAGGCCGATTGCATAGCGTGAACGCCAGAAACTGTGTGGTGAGCCGTTTTCATCGAAGTGAGGGTTCATAGCGACTCCTGGGAAAGGAGATGGGTTACTTCGATGCAGCAGATGGCATGCGGTCCATCATCATCTGCATCATCGACTCCATCATGTCCATGCGCTTTTCCATCATCTGGTGGCGGGCGGCCATATCCCCGCCCATGCCGCCATGCATGCCCCCCATTTCAGGCATGCCACCCTCCATGGACTTCATCATGGCCATGCCATTTTTCATCAGCGCCATATGCTCGGCCATCAACGCCTGACGGGCTTCCGGCGTTTTGGCTGCAGCCATCTTTTCGTGCATGGCTTGCATGGCCTTCATTTGCTGGTCCATCGCCGCCATTTGCCCTTTGTCCATTGGCTGAGAAGGCGTCTTCTCGGTAGCCGCCGCGCTTGGCGCATCGGCCGGGTGATGTGTCGAGTGTTCATCGGTGTTTTGCGCCATGGCGCCCACGGACGCTGCGGCCAAACAAAGTCCGATCAGTAAATTTCGAACGTTGTTCATCATCATCTCCTTAGCACTGTTTTAAAGCCGGATGCCTTGGTCTGGGCGCTAGGCCTCACCTGGCACGACAAGCAAATTACTGCGCCGGCGTGAATGCTCATTTTTCGCGTCGTGCTCGGGTTGTACACCGACGGGCTATTATTGGGCACTCGGCGGCTCGAAGCTGATCCCGTTTGGCCCGGCGCCAACCTTATGGGTAGCAACGACCTTTCGGCTGCTCGTATCGATGACAGATACGGTGCCCGCTTCAATATTGCTGACAAACACATAAGCGCCGTCGCTGCTGATGGCCACACCATGGGCACCCTTGCCGGTGGTCACGGTGCCCAGGCTGCTACGCGTCTGGAGATCTACGATGGAGACTCGGTCGTCCGGATTCTGGCCACTGCCCTGATTCGCGACATAGACCTGGCGACCGTCAACGGTGGCCATCATCTGGATTGGCGTGCGGCCGACATCAACCTTGCTGATCACCTTGCGTCTGGCCGTGTCGATGATGCCAAGCTGATTTGTCGCACTGAGCGAGACGAATGCCAGGCGACCGTCAGGGGCAAAGCCGACCTGGACAGGGCCTTTGCCCACGGGAATCTGCGCGGTTTCTTTGAGTGTGACGACATCGATAAGCGATACGCTGTCGCTCTTCATGTTCGCGATATAGAGTGTCCGGCCATCAGGGCTCAAGCGCAGCCCATGGGGATAACGCCCAGTTGGAATACCGGGCAACTCGATTCGCTGCTCAAGGTCAAATACTCGCACCTGGTTGGCAGCGGAATCGGTCACAAAAGCTCGCAGCCCGGTGACGTCGGTGACCACATGAGCCGGGTGATCGCCTGCCGGGAAGCTGAACGGTGGCCTGTCCAGCGCGCTGGTACTGAACACCAGCAACTGCCCACCGGGCTTTTCACCGCTCGAATGCCCCGCATGTCCAGCCACTCCAACAACCAGAAGCAAGCTGCCGTCGGGCGAAACCTGTAGGTTGTGGGGTGCGATCGGCAAGGCGACCGTGCTCACATCACCTGTCGCAAGATTTACCTGGCTAATGGAAGCGGACCGTTCATTGGCCGTGTAGACGTTACCCGTAGGGTTTGCCATGACCAGCCCCAGAGGGATGAGCAGGAATATCCCCAAGGCCATAGAACTAAACCGCTTGGCAGTCATCATTGTGAATGAGCTCCAACGAGGGGCCGGGGTATGTGAGCCAGGCTGGCCTATACATTTACTCAAGATAAACACCAATCGCGAAGCATTTTCTTGATCAGCGTCAACGTCCACAGCTTGACTCGGCACTGGGTGATCGAAGGCCGTCCATTTCTTGGGGAGTATTGCTGGCTATCCCGACCCGGAGTCAGTCGACATCAGGCTGTATATGAAGAAACCGCGCCATGAAACATGGCACGGCGGCTTGCCATCTGAGCGGTAACGAGACTTAGCGACTGACTTTGGTTGGGTAACCAAGCGCCTGGACCAGTGCACCGACGCGTTCCGCCTCGATGTTGCTTTGGACACTCACTGTACCGGCAGCACGATCAACGATCACCTTCGCGTCGCCATCGGCAGCCTGGATGGCCTTGGTGATCTTGTTGACACAACTGCCACATCCCATACCGGAAACTTCCAAAACGAACATAGCGGGCCTCTCATGCTGGTACGGCTTTTCTCGCCGCATTTACAGCTTCAACCTTGACACGATGACAAGGTCAAGGCCCGGTCAAAGGATTTATCTTCGCCCTGAAATCTTGTCCAACTCCTCTGGCGGCGGCCCCTGCTGCATCACAATTGTCCCTTACGATCTTGGCAGAAGATGGCGGACGTCGCAGTTGCCCGATGTCCTCCATCAGGACCAGATTGGCGCCGAACTCGCGGACATACCCGCTAAGGCCAAAGCCCTAGACAGTCAGTCATATGGATCAGGCGTTGAAACGCTGATGGCGGAACTTCCTCTCATAGGTTGCGGTGTGCCCATTTCAGTCTGTGACTACGCGCTTCAGCCGCAGTGCGTTGAATACCACGGAAGCCGAACTTACGCTCATGGCCAATGCCGCAATCATCGGTGACAATAGATGGCCGGTAAGCGGGTAGAACAAACCTGCCGCCAGCGGTATGCCCATAGCGTTGTAGAAGAATGCGAAGCCCAAGTTTTGACGCATGTTCTTCACCGTGGCCACGGATAGTGTTCTGGCCCGCAGGATGCCCATCAGGTCGCCCTTGACCAGCGTCAACTGGGAGCTGTTCATGGCAACATCGGTGCCAGTTCCCATGGCGATCCCGACATCAGCCCGGGCCAGCGCAGGGGCATCGTTGATCCCATCTCCTGCCATGGCAACCCGGCGCTTATCGCCCTGCAGGAGCGCCACCAGTTGCTCCTTGTCCTCGGGTTTCACTTCTCCGTGGACTTCCTCGATGCCGAGTTGTTTCGCGACCGCACGTGCCGTAGTCAGGCCGTCGCCGGTGGCCATGATGACCTTCACATCTTCTGCCTGTAGCCGGGTTACCGCCTCCTTGGAGGTGGGTTTGACCGGATCGGACACCGCTAGCAGGCCAGCGAGCACGCCATCGACGGCCAAGTACATGATACTCATGCCTTCCAGACGCAGCTGCTCGGCGCGGTCTCGCAACGGACTGGTGTCGAGGCCAGCCTCTTCCATCAAGGTCGTGTTGCCAAGCTGCAGCCGTTTGCCGTTCACCTGGCCACGTACACCGATCCCAGAGCCCGACTCAAACGCCTCTGGCTTGGACAAGCTGTGTCCATGCGCTCGCGCATGATCGACAATCGCATGTGCCAGCGGATGCTCGCTGCCTTGGTCCAGGCTGGCGGCAAGGCGCAAGACTTCGGGTGGCATGAACTGCCCGGTACCGACCACGCTATGAAACACTGGCCGGCCCTCGGTGAGGGTCCCGGTCTTGTCGACGATCAGCGTGTCGATCTTGCAGAGGTTCTCGATAGCACTGGCGTCTCGGAAGAGCACGCCACTGCTGGCAGCCTTCCCGGTAGCGACCATGATCGACATGGGAGTGGCTAGGCCGAGCGCGCAGGGGCAGGCAATGATCAGGACCGCGACCGCATTGATCAGGCCGAAGACCCAGCCAGGCTCCGGTCCGAAAAGCCCCCAGCCGAAGAGCGTGACCAGCGCGACCAGAATCACCCCCATGACGAAATAGCCGGCCACGGTGTCCGCCATCCGCTGCATCGGGGCTTTCGAGCGCTGAGCCCGCGCGACCATCTGCACGATTTGCGAGAGCACTGTCTCGGCGCCGACCTTCTGCGCCGCCATCACAAGGCTGCCGTGGGTATTCAGCGTGGCACCGATGAGTGCATCCCCAGCTTTCTTCATCACTGGCACGGGCTCGCCTGTCAGCATGGATTCATCGATAGCACTTTCGCCTTCCAGGACCACCCCGTCGACCGGCACCTTCTCGCCAGGGCGAACGCGCAGGTGGTCGCCCGTATGCACGTGGGTGAGCGGAATATCTTCCTCCTGACCATCGGCCCCGATGCGACGGGCCGTCTTGGGGGCAAGACCCAGGAGCGACTTGATGGCGGCGGAGGTTTGTGAGCGCGCCTTGAGCTCGAGCATTTGGCCGAGCAACGTTAATGAGATGATGACTGCAGCCGCTTCGAAGTAGACACCGATGCGGCCATCCTGCATGAAAGTCGTCGGGAAAACCTGCGGGAACACTGTGGCCGCAACGCTGTATAGGTACGCCGCAGCCGTTCCCAAACCTATCAGGGTCCACATATTCGGGCTGCGATTACGAATCGATGCGACCCCACGCACGAAAAACGGCCAGCCAGCCCATAGTGTCACGGGAGTGGCCAGAATCAACTCCACCCAATTCTGTGTGGCACCATGCAGCAATTGGAGTTGGTGGGCAGTCATGGCCAACACGGTCACGATGACCGTCAGGGGCAAGGTCCACCAGAAGCGGCGGGAGAAGTCCTTGAGTTCCGGGTTCTCGTCTTCCTCAAGCTCCGGTATTACCGGCTCTAGGGCCATGCCACAGATTGGGCAACTGCCCGGCCCACGCTGGCGGATTTGGGGATGCATCGGGCAAGTGTATTCGGCGTCCGCCGCGTTGCTTGGCTGCGGGGCAGCCGAGTGGAGATGGCCCGCGTGTTCTTGGTCCTGGGGAGGGCTAAGATAATGCACAGGCGCTGCGCGGAATTTCGTCAGGCACTTTTCACTGCAGAAGCGGTATGTCCTTCCCTCGTATAGCTCGAAGTAGCGACTATCCGGTGGCACCGTCATACCGCATACCAAATCGCGCTGACTACCATCCGGTTGCTCATACGGGTGCGAGTGGTCATGGTCATGGTCATGGTCATGCTGGCACGATTCGGTGTGCATGAAGTAGTTCCCTTTGTTGTCCGGTTTGGACGAGTTTTCACCCTTCTGGTGAGAATACCCGCCATGGTTGTGCCCGAAGAGTTGCGTCAGCGGACAGAGCAACAAAATTAAATAACTGTAGTGCCTGTGACAGGTGGCCATAGTGCACGAGCCACATAAAACAGGCCAAATATGGCCAGCATGATCAGTGCAATACCGCCTTTAGTCCGCCAAAAAGGTATTGCCAGATCTGTACCACGGCGATGGGCTCCATCATGATCAACTCCCAAGCTGGGTGGGAAATATCGGCCGCTGCCGTATTGTCCAGCCTAGACAACATCTCCTTGAACAGCTGTGACGCCAATCAATGCTCCTGTAAGCGTGTCGATTATTGTTGTGGTGTAGCGTCATGGCATAGATCATTTCTGGAGGTTGCTGATCCTGCTGCTGCACCAGTGGTTGCCCTTCGACAATGCGCTGGCTGCCTTGTACCCCGGCGAGGGAGTGCCCAAGCCGCTGGAGGAGTACGACGCCGGCTCCCGGTGGGGAACGCCGTCCATGCTTTCCTGCCTGGACGGCCTATACTTGCTCGACCCCTTCTACCAGGCCTGTCAGGAAGGCCTGCCCAGTGGGCTGTAACGCCTGGAGGAGATCGCTTCTGACCAGTTCCGTCAAAGCGAGTACTTCCTCAGTTACTTCCACGCCAACGCATTGGAAGACGAGGTGCAGTTCGTTCTCCAGTTGCCGGCCAAGGTAGCCTTATGCGATCTAACAGCTCAAGCCCCAGACCTGATACATGCGGTGCGGTACAGCGCTGATCGGGTCACTCTTCGCTGTTCCCCTTCCAGCTTTGCCTTTGCCCACAGCAGACGTCGGAGATGAAACTGCTCGGCGGACTCACAAACCTGCTCCAGTGCTCTCGCACAAGGCTTTGATCTGGCCATCTTTGCTTGAATGGCTGACCCGTGGCAGGGCGTTGGCCGTGTTTTCTTCGTGCGTGTTGAGCCCAAGGCGAGCGCGATCCACCATCCACAGGCCGCTACTGCCGCGCGCCAATTCTATGCCGGCACTACTCGTCAAAAAATAGGTGAGTGCTTACCCGGCAGGCAATGGGCTACTATCGAGCCCTATATCTATCCGAAAGGGTTAGCTCCGTTGCCAGGGAATTGCATGCAGGCCATCGATATTGAAAACGCGATCGTTCTTCCTTGGGGGCTTGGCTCAAGATCGCCCCATGACCTGTTTTCTGTGTGCGCAGAAATCATTAACTGCCCTGGTGACATCGTTTTAGACGCTAGCAACCTCTCGTATATCGATCCGTTAGGGATGGCCACGCTGCGAGCGTTGTTTGAAAACCAGTTGGTCCAGAAGCGAGTTTCGATGCAGTTTTTGAGCAGAGACCTGACCTCCTACCTGGCCAGGATGGATTTTTTCAAGGACATTGATGTAGAGGGTGTAGATCTATCGGGGGTAGGACGTCGAAACGACCGAAGCACCTCGTTGGTGGAAATCACCAAAATCAGCGAACACCATCAAGCAGAGGCTGCAGCCTCTCGCCTCGCTAGAGCTATTACGGGAAGGTTGACTCAATCGGACCCGGATGCCCCAGTCGACGAGCACACGGGACGGAATGAGTTTGACTCCTACCGGGGCCCTCTGGAGTATTCGCTCAAGGAGCTATTGGAAAACTCGCTTACTCACGCCCGCAGAGAGGGACGTGGTGACGCCGCCGTTTGGCTGACCTGTCAGTTTTATCCAAAATTGAACCTTGTACGCATGGCCATCGTCGATAATGGGTGTGGGTTTCTCGCGACACTGAGGAATCACCCTGAGCTTCATGACCGCACGCATTTGCACGCGATCGAGGCGGCACTCAAACCGCGAGTGAGCTGCAACCGGGGTGCGATGGCCCAGATCCTGGGTAGCGAGAACCAAGGTATCGGGTTAACAACTACCGCAAAAATTGCAGACGCGGCGGGCGGTGGTTTGATCATCGTGAGCGGCAATGGCATACATGACACAAAGCGTCGGCAGTCTCAGGAGCTGCATGATGCGCTGTGGAATGGTGTATCGATCGCGTTTAGCTGTACCCGTGAGCTGCTGCCCACCATTTCGATCAGTGACTTGCTGCCGAAGGACGATGCAGGACAGGTTGACGACGATCTCGACCTAGATCTGAATTTCCGCTAGCTCTGGCTTTTTGATAGCTCGAGGGCTAGAGTCGATCATGCAAGGAGCGGTAAATGGGAGATTCAGCGTCAACTGAAACTCTCGGGCTGCAAAAAAGGATTATGCAATACAAGGGGTTACGACATGCAAACTCAAATTCGATTAAGTAGGGATAGTTCTATCCGAACGTACGGAATGCGAGCTTCAGCGATCCCCTACCGTACCGAAATCGAACGCTCGCTCAGCAGTGGTGAGAGCGTTGTCATAGATTTCGCTGGGAACGATGTCACTCAGTCCTTCGTCGACGAGTTGATCGGGGCGCTGATTCTGAAGGAGGGTCGCCAGGTGGTATCGCGCCTTGCCTTTGAAAACTGCACCAACGATGTCAAAGGAATCATTAAATTTGTGGTCCATGATCGAGTTCGACAGCTGCAAAAAATGCCCGCGTGACGGATCCGCATTGAATTTAAGGCCCTCAATATTGAGGGCCTTTTCATTGGTGCCAGGCAAAAGATAGCCGTCTTGAGTGGCCCCCATAGCTCGCCCTGAAAAGCGAATGTCAGGGGACACACCGCAGAAAAGCGTTCTGTAGCGGAGGAATACGTGGAAAACGGAGCTTAGGTTTCCTCATTGAGATGTGTAGAAATCCATCGCGACTCACCTATGCAAAGGCTGCGAAAAGCCTGAATCTACTGGGGTATCGTGGCGTGAGATATGTGCAAAAAAATGTGCACAGCATCTGCGGATTGGAGAGCTGGCTTGGCTCCTTAAGTAAAACCATCAAGCTGCAACGGACCTGCAACTCCTGCGGCTTGAAGCAAAGCGGGTAATACCACCCCTGAGCCCTACGAGGTGGTGTTCCGGTTTTTGACCAAACGAGAGCACGCCAGGCGCGCAAATGAGCTGCACGACCAGCTGAATGAAGTGCTCGGGGTGGCCAGAAATCTCAACGATGGGCTGTACTTCGGTGGAGCAGACGTCACGGTGCTACAAGACTTTACCATGCTCGATGCGGAAGACTTCGTGCGGTACAACCTTCACGACTGGCTCAGTGTTGGGGATACCGATGAAGATGAAGAAGGTGCCGATGATGCTGACTGAGCTGCTATCGGCCTCCCCTTTAGGATCTGGGTTTGACCTTAGCTGACCGGCTGCTCTACAAACCAATTGATTTTCTCCGGAGCCGGTGTCACTGTCGCTCCAAGAATAGCCCCCACGCCTCGGGCAGGTCCCAGACCTGTACTGCGCATCAGGGGGTTAGTTGTTTCTAGGGCCCGCCCAGGTCGATCAGGCATGCTTTGGGCTGGCCTCAAACCAGTGGGTGACCACCAAAAGGGTCAGTTAGGCCTACTGCTGCCTATCCTCGCTCGTTACCATCCAGAAACCCTCTATTGATACGGTTTCAGCAAAGATGGATGTCTATAAGCTCCGCATCGAAGACACAGAAAGCAAGATCATCGACAAGGAAGGTTTCGAGGCCGAGACCTTCCGCAGAGATCCGTGGTACCAGCCTGGAAGTGCGGGCAAGCTAGCTCAGTTTGCTGTATGCCCGGCATGCGACAACCCTGTCCAGCTGGTTGGGCTGTATGAGCTACCGCCTAACGTGAAGAACCCATTCGGGAAACATGCTACTAAGAGCATTCGCGGCATCGCTCCATTTGATAGTGAGGCCCGTAACGATTGCCCGTACTTCAAGCCTCGCCAGCA
Source organism: Pseudomonas sp. NBRC 111133 (assembly GCF_001320605.1). NCBI lineage: Bacteria > Pseudomonadati > Pseudomonadota > Gammaproteobacteria > Pseudomonadales > Pseudomonadaceae > Pseudomonas > Pseudomonas sp. NBRC 111133. The sequence continues at coordinate 11,451 of NZ_BCBJ01000121.1, forward strand.
TAAGAAAACAGAACGAAAAACCAGGTTTGACGGCGTCCCGCGGAAGATTCTCAAGCTATTGATCGAACAGTTCGATCGCGTGGTTTACATCCTGGAGAAAGAGACCCAACTGGTCCTTTCCGAGAACGCGTTGAGAGGCATGCTGCAGCGTTACAAGGGAGAGCGTGGCTACCTCTATACCGGCGCGACGCTTCGCAATGTGCCATGGATCTTTGCTTACATGTCGGACGCCACCCGCCTGTTTGGCCAGAAGGTCAGTGGAAATGCTGAGCTGGTGAAAGCTATTGCCGCTGAGGTGCCGGGGGCGGAAATCAGCAGCACTGGTCGGCTGGAATCGAAGAAGGTGCCTGGTTCGAAGGCGGCATATTTTGATCTCAAAATGAGTTTCATCCGCCATCGAATCGTCAAAGACAGTGAAGCGTCTGGCTTGGTTGAAAGCATGGAGTTTGTAGTGTCACAGCCTCGCGGAGGTGAGCTTGAGCACATTCACAAGGAAGTCATCAAATTCGATTCGGCTTGGTTCGAATCTCTTATCCGGATGCCGGTTGATCATCCTTATCGCAGAATGGATAGAGTGAAGATGGCCCGGGAGGAACTGGGCGATCTGCTGGAGCTGACTCAGGCCTGAGGAGGCCTGCTGTAAACCACTTTTTTTCACTGTAAACCACAGTGGTTTACAGTGAAAAAAGTGGTTTACAACGTAGCTATGACACGCGCCCTGGCCACTCCCCAGGCCAGCGCGCTCCTCATTGGTTCGTTCAGCCGGACGTCGAACACCTGTGCTGCTCGGGGCCTTGCCACGCCGCGGTGTCCTATAATTCATCTTCAGCTGAGTGGAGCAAAATGTTGTGAAGCGCACATTCATTGGAATGGTCGAGGCTGGTGAGCCACTGATGAGGCAAGCGCTTGAAGCTATCCGACAGGCCCACGAAGCGGAGGCTGCTGGATTGCCAGACCTTGAGGTACAGCGTCTTCACCTATTGGCAGATTCGCTCTATCAGGCGGTCATTGATTTTCAGCTCCTCAAAGCAGGTAAACCACCGTCGACTATCCAGTGAGGACCTGCCGCTACATGACGAAAAAGATACCAGCTCTTCTCCCCGACCACCCCATGTATACCGACGCAGTGGATGCGATGAAGCAATACCACGAGGCGCAGGCTTCTGGCTCATCTGCCGAAGAGGTTGAGCGCCTGCGTCAAATCGCAGAATCACAATTTCGGGCTGTCAGCGAGTATCAGCTCAACGCTCTGGGATATCAGTCTCGTCGTCCGCACTGAAGGGATAACCGATCCGGAGGTAGCTTCAGAATCCATCAAGCCAAGCGGAAGACTCACGACGCGGTCCGATTGATCAGCGAGACGGTCGGGAGGGTTTGCACACAGCCCCAAAAAAAAAGCAGCTCCCGAGAGCTGCTTTTTTCTTACTCCCCCTTTTTGTGCTTGTGGGGTTTCAGGTCCGGATGGTCCTTCTGCTTTTCAGGGGTGACTCGCTGCCTTTTGTCCGGAGTGCCATCTTCATTGGTGCGCTTTGGGCCTGGCTTGATGCTCATGCAAAACTTCCTTTTCCGCTTGGGTTGTTGAATGCAGCTATGTAATTAGTCCAGCTTCTCTCAGCTGTCAAAGCAGGCTGGTGCAGAACCGCCTGGCCGATGATCCGGTCCACATCGAACATTCAGAGGCCAGAATAAGAGCCTCCGACAAAGGGCTTACAAGGGGCAGTGAAATCCAGCGCTGAGCGATACGAAGACGTCTGGACGTTCATCATGCCGAGCACGGTGTGGAACAGGTTGTCGTGGCTCAGCGGTGACGTGGTTTGAGCTTTCAAACAACCCACGTTGACCTTTTCGCTCTTCGCGAGCGAGTCAGACATCCAAAGTACCAACGGCACCTTTGTTTGCTCGTCAGGAGCCATCGCGTAAGGCAGCCCGTGTAGATAGAGCCCACCCTCCCCCAGCGATTCGCCGTGGTCCGAAACGTACATCAGCGCAGTGTCGAACTTGGTGTTGGCCGCCAGGATATCGATGAGATTTGCAGTCACATAATCGGTGTAGAGGATTGAGTTGTCGTAGGCATTGACCACCTCCTCCTGCTTACATTTGTCGAGCTCGTTGGTCTCGCACACCGGTGCGAATTTCTTGAATTGCGAGGGGTAGCGCTTGTAGTAGGCCGGGCCGTGACTGCCTTTGTAGTGGAGCACCAGGACAGCATCGCCTTCCTGGCGCTTGATGAAGTCTTGCATCTCCGTGAGCAGCACCCCGTCCTTACACTCCTCGCTGGTGCACAGTTGGGAATCCGCGTGAGAGGCAGCCTTGTGGTTGGGAACCCTGTCGCAGACCCCTTTGCACCCCGAGTTGTTGTCAGTCCACATGACACTGATGCCAGCGCGTTGAAGCACGTCGAGCAGCCCTTCTCGGCTCTTGGCCAAGCCATCTTTGTACTGGGCCTTACCCACGTCCAGGAACATGCATGGCAGCGAGACCGCGGTAGCGGTACCGCAGGAGCTCACGTTCGTGAAGCTAATGACATTTCGCTTTTCTAGTTCCGGATTCGTTTCACGGGAGTAGCCGTTGAGGGAGAAGTTGGCGGAGCGAGCGGTCTCTCCTACTGCCAGTACCAGCAGCCTGGGTTTACGAGCCGCACCCTGTCGATTAACTACCGCATCAGTACCAATGGCCGTCAGCGTTTTAGGTGAGGCCAGCTGACGCTTCAGGTACCCATGGCCAGCCGCAAACAAGTTGGTAGGTACCAGAATCAGCCGGATCTCCCGATTGTTGCGCAGCAAGGAGGCATACGACTGGTACTGACTCAACGCGATGCCAGATAAGGTCAACAGAGCGAGCGACAGAGCAATGAACCTGCTGACCAAAGCTTTGGCCCAAGGCTTGCGCCGGAGGGGAACCCGGGCAATCAGGTAGACGGGCAACACCCCAACCATTGCGACCCAAAGACCGAGCTTCCAATTCAGCAGCTCGGTTGCCTCAGCGACGTCGGTCTCCACAACGTTGGTGAACATTGTGTAATCGATCACGATGCCGTAGGCATTCATGAAGTAACTCGCAAAAGACGCGCTGATCAGTACCAGGCACAGTATGGGTTTGGCCAGCCGCCCCCATGACAGCAAGCTCAGAACGGTAAACACCCATGCGAATACTATGACTGGGAGGCTAGCCGCTAGCTGCCAGTTCACTTCATCGGTTTTGAATACCAGCTTCCAGAGCACGTTCCAGAGCTCAGCGTTCGCGAATAGCAGTAACCAAAAAGTCACCAGGCCGATTAGCAAATTAGTACTGATGCCTTTCTGCCGCGCATTGCGAATAGCAAAGATCCATTTGCTTAACAGGGTGTGAACAATGGATTTGGAAGGTGTCATTATCAAACTCTGGAAGCTGCTTATCCATGGCGGTAGCTATGGAGTTAGCGGGAGCTACAAGGCAAACCGTCGACAGATGCTGAGCGATTGCGCAATGTGCGGAGCGTCAGAGGCCTTAGGCCCCTAGGCGTTGGGGACGCTTAGTATGTGTGAGGCATAGGGATAAAAAGAGAAATGAATCTCGCTGAGCGCATTATTTCCGGGACCTGATAACGACACGATGACCTCGGGATTACAATGCTGACAGAAATCCAATTACTGCTGTTTTGATTGTCATTGATCACGCTATGATCAAAATTAGGGGAATACTACCCACCAAAAGCAATGCTCCGCTCAGCTAGATAAATTTAATTTCACAAACAAAACGGTTTCGTTTTGTCGTAGGCTAATTTTGAACTTTCAATTCAACTTACAAGTCTTTCTCGCGAGCAGAACATAATTTTCAACTTTTGCTCGTTAATATGTCACCCATCAATGAGGGGCGAATACCATGAGCTTTTTCAAAAACATCCTGGGCGGGCACCATGGCCGTGGAAACCACGGTGGAGGCAAGCACCACAGCGGGGGACATGGGGCCGAGCAATATGATCGCCATGGCCGGCAGCAGGGCTGCGACGGCGGTAATCAGGTGTATGACGGCGGGCGCCCTCCCACTCCTGCCCCCATCAAAGATCTGCAGGGCTGCAGGCAGTGCCGGACGGCCAACGATCCGTCAGCACGCTTTTGTCTAAACTGCGGAACACCGCTATCGAGTGGTTGCACCGCCTGCGGCTCGCTGCTGAGTGCAGGAGCAAGATTTTGCAGTCAGTGTGGCCAAGCGACGCTCTAAGGCTAGGTAGACAGGAAGGCCAACGAGACCACAACCCTGCGCAAGGAGAAATACGTGGGTTCAAATCATGACCATGGCAGCGCTGCAGTACGCGAGGGGCATCAGAAGAAGCTAATCATGGCGCTCGGCTTGACTGGCAGCTTCATGATTGCAGAAGTGATCGGTGCGTGGATTACCGGCAGCCTGGCGCTGCTGTCGGACGCATCTCACATGTTCACAGATACTGCCGCCTTGGCGATCTCACTGATTGCACTTCAGATAGCCAAGCGGCCGGCGGATCAGAAAAGAACCTTCGGCTATGCGCGCCTGGAAATTCTGGCTTCGACGTTCAACGCCGTGCTGCTCTTCCTGGTGGCGATGTACATCTTGTATGAGGCCTACCAGCGCTTCTTCATGCCGGCGGAGATCGCTACCGGAGCGATGATGTGGATCGCAATCGCCGGCCTGATCATCAACCTAATTTCGATGCGCCTTCTGGCATCTGCGAGCAACGAAAGCCTCAACGTCAAAGGAGCCTACCTCGAAGTTTGGAGCGACATGCTCGGCTCGCTTGGCGTAATCATCGCGGCACTTATCATCCGCTTCACCGGCTGGACCTGGGTCGACACGATTGTCGCTGTGGCGATCGGCCTTTGGGTTCTGCCGCGGACGTGGCAGTTGCTTCGCGAAAGCCTGGGGATCCTCATGGAGGGTGTCCCGAGGGGGCTCGACGTTACGGCAATCGAGGCCACCATCCTCGGAGTAGATGGCGTGACGGACGTTCATGACTTGCACGTGTGGGCTGTCAGCAGTGGCAGTAACGTGATGACGTCGCACGTAGTGGTTCGGGATTCTGCAGATGGGGATGCTGTGTTGGCGGCCGTCGTGGATGCTGTCAGCGATGCATTCGAAATCCATCACTGCACCATCCAGATCGAGCGGGCAGCTTTCCACGAGAGCGTTCCCTCACCCTCGCACTGACCGATCGGTAAACACCATGCAAACACATCACCCTCCTGGCTGAGGGTGATGTTGCAAAAAAAATGCGGTGAGGGATGCCGTAAACGGCAGGAGCGCTTCAAGGGGGTTGGTGAATGGCTTCGCCTGCCCTCGTCAACAACCTCCAGAAGGCTCAGCGATGGCCTGGATCATCACGAAGTACCTACTCACTGCCGGTATAGTGATTCTCGTGTCAGAGCTGGCGAAACGCAGCGACAAGCTGGGCGGCTTGGTCGCCGCCCTACCCTTGGTCACGGTCGTGACGTTGGTCTGGCTCTATTTAGAGAACCAGAGCATGGAGAAGATCTCCAACCATGCTTGGTACACGTTCTGGTACGTGCTTCCGACCCTGCCGATGTTTATTGCTTTTCCATTGCTGCTACCTAAGCTCGGCTTTTGGCCGACACTGATCAGCAGCATCCTCATCACAATGGCCAGCTTCGGAGGCTTCGCCATACTGCTGCGCCGGTTCGGCATTGAGCTTCTATGATCCGGTGGCCGCAGGGATCATCTTGATGAGTCTTAACGGCTATTAACACACTCGCCCTTCACCAGGTAGCGAACCATGTGCAGTTCGCCTTTCGAGTCTTCGTAGGTCATCATGCTTCTTACATTACCGCAGTACCGCACATTGGGTGATACATACACCAACTTACCAACGTCCAGGTCCATGCCATAGGCGTAGTCTTCTAGTTGAGGCATGGGCTTTTTTACGCGTTGAGCATAATCCGCTGTAGCCTCTCTAGCAGTACGCTCGATGTGTTTATTGATCTCCATACCGCTTTGGGCATTGGCTGTTAGTGATGTAAAGAGCATAAACACGGCGATCGCTGATACAGTAGTGTTCATAAGAAGTCCCTTAATAAAAAAGCGCCCGTAGGGGGGCGCTAAAATTCACCTACCAAAGGAGCGTATGGTTTACAGGTGAATGCACTGGCGCGAACAACTGCTCGGTGCTCTTGCCAAGCTGCTTTGAAATGAGACAATTTCCAAAGCAGCGATGCCTCTTCCGCTGCCCTTAAACTAGCAAAGGAGGCTAACACCAAGATGATCGTGCAATTACAATTTGGACATGTAATAGATTGTAAGATAATTATTCGAGAGAATATCGAGCCGCCACGTGAACTAATTTGCAGAAAGGCGCTGCGGTTTGCGGCCGTGCATGGGGTCTGCCTGCGTGGCGCCCTCGATCCAAGGCCAGTACCAGTCCTTGCAAGCTAACGACCGAAATGCTGCCTGTCCTGGCCGATTCCACCTGCCAGGCGAATCTGTCATACACCGCCGCAGGCCCCAGAATCCGCTATGCTTAGGGGTGGAGCCTGCATGACTGTCAGAAATCTTGCGGCTACATTACAAATTTGTAGGATTTCGCCGCGGCCAGCTTCTTCGCGTTAAGATTCAAGCGTCCTCAGGTGACCCGGCGTATGGACAGAGGTAGCGACTACCACATGCCATACCCTCAGCCAAACTTTCGAACAGCCTGCAACCATAATCTTGGCGGATTAGGCCAACTCCTTCCTCACACCTTGAGATAAGTTATGCGCGTTCTAGTTGTGGAAGACGAAATTAAAACTGCCGAATATCTTCAGCAGGGCCTATCCGAAAGCGGGTATGTCGTAGATATCGTGCACAACGGTGTAGATGCTCTGCACTTGTTCAACACTAATGTCTATTCGTTGGTCCTCCTGGACGTGAACCTCCCGGGTATCGACGGCTGGGACCTGCTGGAAACCATCCGTAAGACCAGCCGGGTCCGCATCATCATGCTGACCGCCCGCGGACGCATCAATGACAAGCTCAAGGGCTTGGACGGCGGCGCGGATGACTACCTTGTGAAGCCATTCGAATTCCCTGAGCTGCTTGCTCGCATCCGTTCGCTGCAACGCCGTGGTGATGAGTTAGTCGAGAAGAGCTCGCTGAAAATTGCCGATCTGGAACTCGACTCCGTCCGCCATCGCGTCTTCCGCGGTGGCACACGCATCGATCTCACCACCAAGGAATTTGCGCTTCTGCACCTGCTCATGAGCCGAACGGGCGAAGCGCTGACTCGCTCTCAGATCATCTCGTTGGTCTGGGATATGAATTTCGATTGCGACACCAATGTCATCGATGTAGCCATCCGGCGCTTGCGCTCGAAGATCGATGACCCGTTTGAAACCAAGCTCATTCACACGCTTCGTGGCGTTGGGTACGTTTTTGAGGAACGCGCATGAGGCCATTCAGCCTGGCTGCAAAGCTGGGGTTAAAAGTTGGGTTGATGAGCGCAGCGTTGCTGCTTCTGTTCGCCACCTTTGGCTATCTGATGGTAGGCAAGGCTCTGGAAAGAAATGCCAGAGCAGACCTGGAAGTAAAGATGGCGGGGATGGCTCACAACCTGTCCACCATCCCGGACATCTCCGGCGTCAACGCGGATGCGCATCAGCTTGTCGATTTGGTCATGGGCCACAACAACCTGTATGTGAGCATATTCGATACCTCACAGAATCAGACTCCCCTGCTCTCGATTGGCTCGAAACAGGTCAATCTGGAGGTGCACAAGTTTCAGCCGGCGGCCCAGCCCAAAGAGCACGAATGGCGTGATACGCAGGACCGTCCTCTGCTGAGTGCTTCTCGAATCATGCGTTTGGGCGATGGAACAGAGGTCAGCGTCTATATGACCATGGACCAGTCATCCAGTGAGGCGCTGCTCGATGCGTTGCTGACCTGGGCCTTGATGATGTCCCCCGTCATCCTCGCACTGATCTTGGCCATTGGCTGGTGGACTGTGCGCAGAGGCCTGCTACCACTGACCAAGTTCCTCAAGATCGCCTCGAAAATCTCAACCGAGAGCCTCGACCATCGCCTTCCAACTGATGGGATGCCGGCAGAACTCAAAATGCTCGCCGACGGCATCAACATCATGCTGGCTCGCCTGGATGATGGGGTTCAGCAGCTCTCGCAGTTTTCTGACGACCTTGCTCACGAACTTCGAGCACCGCTTTCCAACCTGATGGGCAAGGCCCAGGTTGCCTTGACCAGAGAACGATCGCTTTCCGAGTACCGGGAGGTTCTGGAGTCGTGCACAGAAGAGCTGGACCGCATGAGCCGCATGGTTTCCGACATGCTGTTCTTGGCCCAGGTCAGTCATCCAGCATCAATGGTGGAGTTCGAATCCGTCTCCTTGGTCGACGAGGTTCAGCGAGTGTGCGATCTCTTCAGCATTTCAGCAGAAGAAGGCGAGATTCAGCTGCAGATCTCCGGCAGTGATGACGTGGTGCGCGGGAATCGCCTGATGGTTCAACGTGCCGTCTCGAATCTGGTCTCGAACGCGATCCGTTACTGCCCTCGCGGCCGCACGGTCTACGTTAAGGTGCAGCATAGTGCGAGCGGTACGACGTTGAGTGTCGGCAACCCCGGCCGTGGTATTGCCAAGGAACACCACGCGCACTTGTTTGAGCGGTTCTACCGTGTGGACAAGAGCCGAGCACGGAGCGAAGGCGGTACCGGTCTTGGCTTGGCCATTGTGCAGTCGATCATGAGTCTGCACCAGGGATCGGCGAGCGTGGAGGTGACCGAAGAAAACTTCACCTGGTTCCACCTTCACTTTCCGGAAGCCCAGCAAATGCAGCCGGCAATGACCGCCGCTTAAATTGCGCAGACACGATTAGGCCCGTCAATCGACGGGCCTTTTGTTTGCCTCAATGCATCAGTGCCGAAGGACCACAGGGTCCATGGGCGACCGCAGAATCACCGACTTAATAATCTTCTGTTCGTCAGGATTGGCGTTTTTCCACAGGTGTGAGAAGTACTGAGCATTCACTTTCTCTTGAGCACTTACGCTGCCGGCGGCATCGATCAGGCGCATGGTCGAGTAGACACAGATCAGCGCCAGAATGAAGAACGCCGTGGCGACCACCATCACATAACGCTTGGCCAGCACCGGTGCCCGCTTGAGCTCCTGGATAGAGGCGTCCGCCGCCTTTGTCGCTGCTGTAAGCTCCGAGATCAGTGGCTGGATGGCGGTGTCGACTCCGCGGCATGCAGCTGAATACGCTGATGCAGCGGCGCGCAAGGCAACCTCCTCCGCGTTCGACCAAGCCTTCTCCGCCTTTCGCACCTCCTCCTGAATCTGCCGGCCGACAGCGTCCACCTGCTCCACCAGTTCGTTCGACCTCTCCAAAACAGCGCTGGAGGTGCGCGTCTGCGAGGTCAGCTCATCGAGCTGGACAGTGAGTTTTTCAGTGCAGCGGCGAAAGTCACCGATAGCAACTGCCCAGGGCTCTATGTCATTCATGGCTATCTCCTAGGGCGGCCAACAACGCCGCGCTGAATTAACGCGCTAGATATCAAAATTGTAATTTAAGAGAAAATTCGAAGTCGCCCTCGACAGTGCCGAGATAGACATGATCCTTCCAGATTTGAAGATTTAACGCATCCTATCTGCAGCCAAAATTACGGAATTGTAATTATTGACTCACCTTGTCGTTAGCTTCGCGTTCCTAAACTACAAACCAACAAAGGCCGCTAATCAGGTTGGCCTAGTATGAGCCGAGGTTCACAATGAAATTTGTCAAATCTATCGCTATTGGCAGCCTGCTGCTGGGTCTCATGGGTACCGCTTACGCTGAAGGCGGCTTCGAGCGAACGAAACAGTTCAACGAGAACTTCCGAACCGAACAGGCTCGCCTATGGAGCGATGACTCTTCGGACCAGAACAAACAACAAGTCGCTCAAGAGCAAAAGAAAGAAAGCAAGGATGGTAAGGAACAAGCCGACAATTAATCGGCGGTTAAATAGGACTTCAAATGACGAAAGAAATCGACAAAAAAGCCAGGGTAAAACCTGGCTTTTTTGTGCTTGGAATTTAGCCTTCGTTCTTGCGAGGCGTTTCCGCATTGCTTTCTCCGGCCAGACCCTCGGCACCTTGTGCGGGGCGTTTCCAATGGCACAGCAGGAGCTGGCTGGCGTTCGCTTCGGTGATCGATGTGCAAGCTAGATCAGCGGGCAGACCATCCTTGCTGTCTCGCAAGCGCCTGGACAGATAGAACGAGCCATCCCGCGGCCACTTGGCAGGATCCTTGATGTTCTCGGACTTCCCGCTGCTGTAAAACTCCGACGAGTATGAGCGGCGGCCAGGATAGATCAGGGGAGCGGAATGAGCAGACTGCACATTGAGCCAGGCTTGAACCACATCCCGCTGATTCTGAGGGCGCTCCTCTAGTACCCCGGCGTAGATGATGCCCGCACCGATGATTGGCAACACCAATGCGCTCGCAGCGGCAGCCCAGGTGGTCTTCGGGCCAACTTCGCTGACCCGTGCAGACAGCAGCAATGCCCACGCTGGCAGCGCGGGTAGCAGGTAGGTCCACAGAATGTTGCCTGCAAATGTGAAGAAGACCGGTGTCGCCAAGGCCCACAGCCAGAGGTAGGCTTTGAAGCGCTGCATCGATCCACGCTTGCGGATCAACAGTGGTAGAAACAAGGCCCATGGCAGTAGCGACAATCCGAGCTGGATCCAGATGCTGCCGTACGGCTTGGCATGAGCACTACCATAGAGGTCCCCTGCCCAGTTACTGACGACGTAGCGGCTCCAGTGCTCACCAACGAAGAAGTACTCCATGAAGCCGGGCGTTTTCATCTCGGCCGCGACATACCATGGCACGGATATACCGAACATAAGTACAAGGCCGCTAATCCAGGGAAGCCTCAGTACCCGTCCCCATTCCTTGTAGATAACGAACCAGGCGAATGCCGGCGCCCCCATAAGCACCAGGGTCAGCGGCCCTTTGGCAAGCAAGCCCAGCCCGAGACCTGCGAACATCAGGTAGGCATCCGCCTTGCTGGCGCACTTCATCCAACGCCAGAAACCGTAGCTGGCCAGCAGAATCGAGAACGACAAAACAGGGTCAGTCAGCACAACACCGCTGGAGACCAGGCCAAGTGTGGTGCTGGAAAAAATAATGGCAGCCCAGATGCCGGCGTTACGAGAAATCTGCTGCGTGCCGAGTTTGATGATGATGAAACAGCTTGCCAGGTGGAGTAGCCACGCTGGGAAGCGCGCAGCGAACTCGTTAACGCCGAAGACCGTCATGCTCGCGGCCTGGGTCCAGAAGGACAACGGAGGCTTGCCCCAGAACGGTACCCCGTAGTCGAACATGGGCGTGATCCAGTCATTCAACTCGACCATCTTGCGAGCCATTTCAGCGTAACGGGCCTCAGATGTGTCCATCAGCGGGTAGATGCCCAGCCCCACCAAACGCAATAGCAAAATCGAACCCAGGACCCACCACAGCGTCCTCTCGTTCTTCAGGTTCAGCATTTCTTACCCTCGATCGAAGCCATCGAAGGGTGGAGTGACACGGGATCTGCCTTGTTGCTGTGCTTCAGGAAATAGAGAGGCCGGCGCTTCACTTCCGCGAGTGTCACGCCCAGGTACTCCCCCACCATGGCGACACCGACGCACATGAATGAAGCCATTCCGACGATCAGGTGATGGATGTCGAAACTGCCTGCCACAAGCGACGCAAGCATGTAGCAGATGCTGGAGACGAAAAGACCGAAACTGATGAGGCTGAAAATGCGCAGTGGTTTGCGAGAGAAGCTGACGATGCTCTCGATGGCCAGATTGAACAGGCCAGCTGCATTCCATTTGGTGCTCCCGGCATGGCGAACAGTGCGATTGTAGGGCAGTTCGATGGTACGAAAGCCTACCCAGCCGATCATGCCTTTGAGAATCCTGGAGCGTTCATCCAGGGCCCGCAGGGCTGCCAGCGGCGCAGGCCCAATCAATCGGAAATCGCTGACATCGGCCGGCATGTCCACCTTCTCCACCAGGCGCTGCATGACCCAGTAGTAAGCCCGGGCACTCATGCGCTTGAACCACGAATCACCGATTCTCAGGTTGCGCTGCATGTTCACCACGTCGTAGCCGCGTTGCCAGTAGTCCACCATGGCCGCGATGAGCTCTGGTGGATCCTGCAGGTCGACATCAATGAAGATCAGCGCACTGCCACGGGCATGGTCTATCCCGGCGCTCAGTGCAGCCTCTTTGCCGAAGTTGCGACTCAGGGACAGGCAACGTACAGATGACCCATCCTGATAGTGGCGAAGAATGTCGGCCGTCCGGTCATTACTGCCGTCGTCGACATAGAGGATTTCGCAGGAGACGGGTAAGCGCTTCACCACGCGGGTGATTCGCTGGTGGAACTCGGGGATGGTTTCCTCTTCCTGGAAGCAAGGGACCACGATGGTTAACAAGGGATCAGGGCGCTCGGGAAAGCGATGTAATGTCTGCATGATTGAATGTCCAAAAACGATGTGCAATGAATCCAAGTGCAGTGAGGCTTAAGGTCACTACGACTTGGGAGATGAGCGGTGACAGATTCGACTTGATGAGGAACCACATACCCACGCCATTGCCGAAGTTTGTGGTTAACGCGACCAGTGCAAACCTGACAGGCTGAAACTTACGAGAGCCATCTGCCACAAAACAGAGCGCCCTATTTCCAATGAAGCTCGCGATTGCGCCAACCATGCCGCCACAGATACTGGCCAGTAACGGAGTAACGAATTCTGTCGTAACCAGCAATAGGAACACCGCATAATGGACTCCCGTTGCTATGAAGCCGATCCCCAGATAACGAATCAGTAAGGTAGTAAGAGGTGGGGTTTGATTTTCCATGCCCAAAGCCTATGGAGGCAAAGGTGAAAAAATAGTGAACTAAATGTAAATGCGTAATTAGCCGAATCTATATATGGTAAGTAACAAGTCGGCGCACTAGGCTAGCACGCTACAATATCAGAGGGATTGCCTGAAAATTACGCTTTCGAAATAAAAGCCTTCCGATAACGCATGCATGACCCGTGGATTACAATGTTGACAAGATAAGGAAACACCGGGTGGCATTGAGATAGATTCCCCGAATTAAGGGGGACCTAATGGTTACACAAAATGAAACATATACAAGCACCGTTGTTCCTTACAGCCCTGACATATTGGATGATTTGCCAATTGATGATCAGCTGGCCGTAGAGTTTTTCGCAACAGCACGTTGTGCCAGTTTCAAACAGGCTGCCCGAGGGCTCAATGTGCCAGTGGTAGGCCTGCGGAAACGCTTGGAGAAACTGGAAGAGCACATTGGTGCTCCCGTGTTTGTCTACAAACACAACAAGCTTGCCCTGACCCGCACAGGCGAGAGGGTCAGCCATTACCTGTGCCAGCTCTTCGGCCCAGACGGCCTTGGCAAGTCCGGTGAAAAGGAAGTCCCCAGGCTTACCATCGCGATCACAGAGCCAGTGCTGAACGACATCGTAAACCGCGATCTAGTCGCCTACGTGCGTGATCATGCCGAAATGCAGCTGGAAATCCATTCAGAATGCACAACGCAGATGCTTTCTGAGTGTGAAGTCGATGTGGGTATCGCTTTGGTGAGCCCAGATGATAAAGGCGCGCTTGATCGCCATCCTACGTATAGGTTTGAACGGCTTGGCCGGATTGGGCACGCCCTGTTCATTTCCAGCCGCTATTCAAGAAGCGTCACCCTTCCAGTGGAGAGCTTGGATTTGCACAACTTCATGCTCGTTGTCCCTTGGGATGAAGAGATCTTGGCGGGCTCACGAAAGTGGGCATCGATAATGGCTGAGCATCAGGGCGGTACCACTCGGGTCAAGAGCTACAACCTATCACGAGGCCTTGTCGTTGGCGGTGCGTGTATTGGAGTGCTGCCCGACTACAGCCGAAAACTGGAGAGAAATATCCTACCCGTGCCGGGTTTCCTGGACGACCTGGAGGAGAAAGATGTCTATCTTGTTATCAAAACGAAGCTTGTCCGCAATCCGCAGGTTTTGGAAATTCGAAGATTGATCAAGAAGAGCTTCTTTGATAAGAAGGACTGGCTTGTTCGGTAACAGTTTTGTTAGGTTTGAAACTCCTCCGTTAACACTACAGAAACACAACTGTCATATTCGCTTGCAACCTAGTCAGAGTGCTTAGAACAAAGGCATCTTGTTACAGCAGGTGACAACCGTGGCCTGCTCCCATCTGCAAGATAAATTTAGGCCGGCGCAGGGCGAAATATAACGTCGGTAGCTAAGCACTTAACATACGAGAGGCAAGCAATGATCCGTTCTTCGAACATGCGGGAAAAGCTGTTGGCTGCCGCAATAATAGGCACATTTTCCTCGCAAGCATTCTCCGGAACAGTAACCACTGACGGAGCTGACATCGTTCTGAAGACCAAGGGCGGTCTTGAAGTATCGACTTCTGACAAGGAATTCAGTTTCAAACTGGGCGGCCGAGTTCAGGCCGACTACGGCCGTTTCGATGGTGTCTTCACCAAGAATGGCGATACCGCTGACGCAGGCTACTTCCGTCGCGCCTACCTTGAGCTCGGTGGCGTGCTGTACCGCGACTGGAAGTATCAGCTCAACTACGACCTTTCCCGCAACACGGGCAACGACTCCGACGGCTACTTCGACGAAGCCAGCCTGACCTACACGGGTTTCAAGCCGGTGCAACTGCGCTTTGGCCGTTTCTACACCGACTTCGGTCTTGAGAAAGCCACCAGTTCGAAGTGGACCACCGCCATGGAGCGGAACCTCTCGTACGACCTGGCGGACTGGATCAACGACAACGCCGGCATGGGTGTTCAAGCCACCAGCACCATCGCTGACATGGCTTATGTTTCCGGTAGCGTTTTCAGCGAAACCAATAACAACTCGGATGGCGACAGCACCAAGCGCTACAACGTACGTGGCGTGTTCGCACCGCTGCACAGTGATGGCAACGTCCTGCACGTCGGTGCTCAGTACGCTTACCGCGACCTCAAAAACAGTGCGGTCGATACCCGGATTCGTTCGCGTCTGGGCGTCCGCGGTGTAGATACCAATGGCGGCGGCGATGCCGGCACCAACGGCAACCGCATGCTGTTTGGCGGTGCTGCTGCACAAGATGGCCTGTGGAAGGACGACTCGGTCTGGGGTCTCGAAGGTGCCTGGGCCACCGGCCCGTTCTCGGTTCAAGCGGAATACCTTCGCCGCAAGCTGAAAGCTGACCAGGCCAACAACGACATGAAGGCCTCCGGTTACTACGCCCAGATGGCTTACACCCTGACCGGCGAGCCGCGTATCTACAAGCTCGATGGTGCCAAGTTCGACACTATCAAACCAGAGAACAAGGAACTGGGGGCCTGGGAAGTCTTCTACCGCTTTGACGATATCAAGGTCGAAGACGGCAACCTGGTCACCGCGGCGGACCAATCGAACGAGCGCAAGGCCAAGAGCCACACGGTGGGTGTGAACTGGTACGTCAACGAGGCGGTGAAAGTCAGTGCCAACTACATCAACGTGCGCACCGACAACAACGAGAACACCGTGGGCGACGACAGCGGCAATGCCATCGTGACCCGCCTGCAATACGTCTTCTGATCCCTCTCATCAGTCTGACGTGAGAAAGCCGGAAGCGCTCAACGTGCTTCCGGCTTTCCTGTTTCTGGAGGTGATCAAGCATGGAGCGCCCTCCTCCTACCTGCTTTCGCTTACCGATGACCGCTCTTGCCAAAGCTCGGCGAATCTGATGTGATTGCCGCGTCGGGCTTTGCATGGTGGCCGTGCAAGCAAATCAAACCTGACTCCTATTCATGATTGAACCTGATTCGACGTCCAGCTTCGCGTCTAACGGCCCTACAAGCGCAGCTACCCCAACGTCGCTCATTAGGGGATAGTCATGTCTGCAAAAAAGCTGCTTCAACCTCTCGCTGCTCAGCTGCACGCCTCGTTCTCGGCTTCTGGCCGCCCGTACTCTCATCTGCACCTCCACCAGCTGTTCCACGCGGCCATCGGCTCCGTTGCACCGCAAGTTGCCATCCAAGACAAGCTGCCAATTCAGGTCTGTCGTGACAACGAGACACGGCAGTACAACCTCTACGCGGCGGTCGAGCGGGCGAAAACGTGCTTAGGATTGACCGATCTTCAAGCAGTCGGTGTGGCTGAAGAAGTCATTGAGGTGCTACGAACTGCGGGAATCGGCGTGAACCAGGTTCGCCTGCTCCTTGACCCCTCCTTCAGCTCGAAGACTCGCAAAAAGGCCTTCAAGGCTCTCTGCAAGAACCTGGATCTGAACGAGCTAGGCGATCGCTTCGTCCCCAAGACTGCCACGTTGGCCATCGCTGCTGGTATTGCGCCGCCTCCCAAAATGTCGTGGAAGGATCGCTTCGCCCTGGCTGCAAATTCCCCCATGCGGGGGCCAAGCGAGCTCATCAGCATGGTCAACCGGGATGAGTGTTATCTGTGGGTATTCCCACCGACTGACCATCATGCGACGGCTCCAGCGACGCATGACCGTTTCTTTGGTGAAAAGACCCACCCGAGCGCAGAAATGGGCATGGGGTTCAGCATCATCGATTCCGGCTGGACCCGCCCCAAGTACCCGCTATCCAGGCAGTCACAAGAGACCTTCATCCAGTATTCGCTTTCTGCGCCGATGTGGTCCTGGCGCGCACAAAGTGACACCTGGCGCCTGGGAAACATCCTGCGTTCAAGAATCCTTGACGGGGCTCCTTGGCATAACGAGCCTCTGAGTGACGTGCTTCCGAGCGGCCTTAAATCCCTGCCCCGGATCTATGGGTGCGAAACCTGCCGAACGCTGTTCATTGAGAATCACAGCGACTACCCGGATGTACCCACTCAGTGCCAATGCGGTGAGGCGAGCAGCACGGGTGACCAAAACGAGTCATCTGCTCTCAATAGCTGATTTTCCTTACGGTGGCGGGCTGAGCCCCCCGTTAGGGATTGGCTATGGGAGCGGGATTCGCTCACCCCAAACCTGAAGGCGCCGCCACCTAACCGAGCGATATGAGCTGAATGCTCGCGGAGTAGATATGCAAAAGAGTAAAAACAAACAGGACACCCTGGCGGCGATCAATGCGCTTGTCGAGATTGCGTATGATCAGGGATTTGCGGACGGACACGGAGTCGGCAATCAAGTCGGTTTCGTAGCCGGTGTCATGAGCCTCAAAGCTGCATTGGCCTGCGGCTTACGGCATGGCTCACCTGAGTGCGGAAAGGCCCTTGAAAGCCTCAAGCGCATCGGGATCGACGAGTGAGAGAAAAGTACGGGTCGTGCGCTGATCGCGCACGACCCGTACTTCTACTTCAGGTCATTTCCCTGCTTAGCTTCATGATTGAAGCTCAGGGATCAGGTGCTTCTGCGGTAGGCCAACAGGCGCAAGGCGTTGAAGACGACCAACAGTGTGGAGCCCTCATGGATCGCAACAGCGGCACCAATGCTCAAGCCCATGATGGTGGACGGAACCAGGATGGCCACAATCCCCAAGCTGACGAACAGATTCTGGTGGATGATCGATCGCGTGTGACGGCTCAGCCCCACCGCAAATGGGAGTTGCCTGATGTCGTCAGCCATAAGCGCGATATCAGCCGTTTCCAGGGCAACATCAGATCCAGCAGCCCCCATTGCGATACCAACGCTCGAACTGGCCATGGCAGGGGCATCATTGACGCCGTCACCCACCATGGCCACCTTGGCGCTAAGGCGCAGGTTTTTGATGGCCTTGACCTTGTCTTCCGGCATCAGGTCTCCCCACGCTTCATCTAAGCCAACTTGTTTGGCTACAGCCTCTGCAACGCGGTTGTGGTCTCCAGAAATCATGACCATGCGTTCGATGCCCATCTCTCTAAGCTTCTGGAGTGCCTCTTTGGCCCCCTCCCGGGGTGTGTCCAATAGCCCGATAGCGCCCAGATCCTTGTCAGCACGCCGTACCACCATGGTGGTACGGCCTGACTGACGTAGACGCTCCGCAGCCTCCAGGGCTGCCTTGCTGAGTGCGGGAATACCATTGGTACCGAACATCTCGACCTTGCCAATCCAGACGAACTGCCCATCAAGCTCAGCACGCACGCCGCGGCCAATCATGTTGCTCATGTTCTTGGCTTGGAATCGGCGCCGTGTGCCAATCATCTCTTCACCGTCACGCACAATTGCCGCAGCCAGCGGATGGTCGCTCATCGACTCCACAGCGATGGCGACGTTTAGCAGATCCTCGATCTGCGTGCCGCCTATGGGTATTACATCGGTGATACGTGGGCGCCCTTCGGTCAGGGTACCGGTCTTGTCGAATGCCATGGCATTCAATGATCCAAGCTCTTCAAGTGGCGCACCGCCCTTGATCAGCACGCCACCTCGGGCTGCCCTGGCGATGCCAGAGAGAATGGCGCTTGGTGTAGCGATCGCGAGCGCGCAGGGGCTGGCTGCAACCAGTACGGCCATCGCCCGGTAGAACGAGTCACGGAACGGCTCGTCAAGGAAAATGCCGGCAAATAGCAGCCCGACTACCAGCAGTAAAACCAACGGGACGAATATGCGTTGGAAGCGGTCCGTGAATCGCTGGGTCGGTGACTTCCTGACTTCGGCTTCACTGACCATCTTGATGACCCGCGCCAAGGTACTCTCCGTAGAGCGCCGTGTTACCTCAACCTCGATGAGCGTTTCGCCATTGATGGTACCGGCGAAGACTTTCGAGGCTGCATCCACTGCATCTGGCTTGCTGCGTGCGAGTTCGGCATCAGGAACAGGTTGCTTGTCCACTGGGACGCTCTCACCGGTTACTGGCGCCTGGTTGATACTTGAGGAGCCTACGACTACAAAACCATCGGCCGGCAGGCGGTCATTGGGGCGCACGATGACAACGTCACCGGGAACCAGCAGCTCCACGGGCATCTCCACCGTGCCATTTGCTCTGCGTACGATCGCGGTGGCTGGTGCGAGCTTGGACAGTGCCTCAATCGCTTTCTTGGCCCGCCCCATCGCGTAGCTTTCAAGGGAATGCCCCAGACTGAACAGGAACAGCAGCAGAGCCCCCTCCGCCCAGGCGCCGATGCTCGCGGCACCGACTGCGGCGAGAAGCATCAGCGAGTCGATCTCGAAGCGTTTCTGACGGATGTTGGTAACCGCTTCCTTAGTGGTGAACCATCCACCGAACACGTAGGCCGACACGTACAGAATCAGAGGCAGACGATCAATCAGGCCAAGTTTTCCTGCGAGAGCTCCGGCACCCAGGAGAGCACCACAGATCAGCGCGAAAATCAGCTCTGTGTTCATTCCAAAAATGCCGCCATGCTCATGGCTATGACCTTCATGCCCGGCTTGGTCATCAGGGCGTTCAAGCAAACTCTTCATAACTCGTCCCTTCTGGGGTCAAGGCTTCCAATTGCCCTCTGCAGTTGGGGAGCCGTCTCTGTTGGTTGGCTAAGATCTATTGCACGGTTTGCCCGAGCCCAGGCGTTAACATTTCGAAGCTATGGGGTATCGGGCGTAATAAAAAATGCCAGGCACTGCCTGGCATTTATGAATTCTCTAATTGTTCTGTTCAAATCGTTTACTACTTGTTGTTGATGCATTGCGAATACATCGAGTAACGAACAGTCTTGAGCGTGCCCTGGGAGTCCTCGAAGGTCATCAACCGTGGATAGACCTGGCAGGTACGGGGGTCCTGCGACTGACGTACGAATTTCGCAACGTCTATCTTCATGCCATATTTGTAATCCTGAATCTCTGGCATTGGCTTGCCATTTTTCTCCGCGTACTTGGCCACTGCGGTCTGGTGTTCCTTGGTGTATTGAAGCTGCTTGCTCTCGGAGAAAGTGTTGGCCTGCGAAGCCACCGAGAAAACAACAAGTGCAGCAGCGATAATTAGCTTTTTCATAAAACCCTCTCAATTTCAAAACTTCTCGGGCGTAACCTTAGCAATGCATAGGCATCACCGGCATGACGAGAAACTTACAATTTTGAAAGGTAAGTGCATCTACTTCACTTTAAACAAAAAAGCCCACAACACGTGTTGTGGGCTTCTCTTTAGCGGAGGCTGTTAGCTAACCACTTCGGCCTCGTCGCCGTCTTCATCCTTGCGGTGTGCCCAGTGATACAGGGCAGGCAGTACCAGCAAGGTCAGTGCGGTGGAGGACAGGATCCCGCCAATCACCACCGTCGCCAATGGCCGCTGAACTTCGGCACCGGTGCCGGTGGCCAAAGCCATCGGGATGAAGCCCAGGGACGCTACCAAGGCTGTCATCAGAACAGGTCGCAGACGGGTCAATGCACCTTCATCGACTGCCTGTCTGAGCGTTCGTCCCTCCTCCCTTAGCCCGCGGATGAAGGCAATCATCACCAGGCCGTTCAGTACTGCAACGCCGGACAGTGCAATGAAGCCGACACCTGCCGAGATCGACAGTGGGATGTCCCGCAGCCACAACGCCACAACACCACCGGTGAGTGCGAATGGAATACCGGTGAAGACCAGCATGCCGTCCTTCAGGTTGTTGAACATCAGGAACAACAAGGTCATGACCAGCAGCAAGGCGACTGGAACAACGATCTGCAGGCGTTTGGCAGCCGACTGCAGCTGCTCGAACTGGCCCCCCCAAGTCGTCCAGTAGCCCGCAGGGATTTGCACCTTCTTGTCCAGCGATGCGGTCGCCTCCTCAACGAAGGACCCCAGATCGCGGCCTCGAACGTTGGCGCTGACGATAACCAGACGTTTGCCGTTCTCGCGGCTGATTTGGTTCGGGCCCAGTTGCAGGTCCAGATTGGCGACCTGGGACAGCGGGATGAAGCCGATCTGATTGGCACCCTGTGCCGCATTGGCAGGTACCGGGATCAGCAAGCTGGACATACCCGCTACGTCGGTGCGAACGGTCTCTGGTAGGCGTACTACCATGTCGAACCGACGGTCGCCCTCATACAGCGTGCCGGCCTGACGGCCACCCACGGCGATAGCGATCGAGTTCTGAACATCCGCGATGTTCAGGCCGTAGCGTGCTGCTTTTTCGCGGTCAATGTTGATGGTCAGCACCGGCAGGCCGGATGTCTGCTCAACTTTCACTTCCGATGAGCCCGGGACCGCTTTGAGCGCTGCCGCGATCTTGTTGGCGGTGTTGTTGAGCACGTCCATGTCATCGCCGAAGACTTTCACAGCGACGTCACTACGCACGCCCGAAATCAGCTCGTTGAAACGCAGTTGGATTGGCTGCGACAACTCGTAGTTGCTTCCTGGAACACCCGCTGCGGCCTTCTGCACTTCAGCAATCAGCTCATCACGAGGCTTCTTCGGGTTAGGCCACTGATCCTGAGGCTTGAGCATGATGTAGGCGTCAGAGGCGTTCGGCGGCATCGGGTCAGATGCAATTTCTGCGGTACCCGAGCGTGCGAACATCCGCTCAACTTCAGGCACCTGCGCAATCACCGCTTTCTCCAGACGCTGCTGCATCTCGACAGATTGAGTGAGGCTCGTTCCAGGCACACGCATGGCCTGCATCGCAAAGTCACCCTCACTGAGGCTTGGGATGAACTCGCTACCCATACGACTTGCCAGCAAACCACTGAGCACGACCAAGGCTACTGCGGCCGAGAAAGCGATGTTCCGATGTCCCAGCACCCATTGCAGAACCGGTTCATAGCGCAGTCGAGCTGTGCGCATGACCACGCCTTCCTCTTCCTTCACCTTGCCAGTGACGAACATGGCAATAGCTGCAGGAACAAAGGTAACGGACAGGACCATTGCACCCAGCAGCGCCATCACAACGGTGAAGGCCATCGGGTGGAACATTTTGCCTTCGACGCCGGTGAGGGCGAAGATCGGCAGGTACACCACCATGATGATCAGCTGACCGAAGATCAGCGGCCGGCGAGCTTCTCGCGCCGCGGCAAAGACCTCGTGGAAGCGTTCGGTTTTGGTGAGCATGCGGCCATGCTTATGTTGCGCATGAGCCAGTCGACGGATCGCGTTTTCTACAATAACCACGGCACCGTCGACGATGATGCCGAAGTCGAGTGCCCCCAAACTCATTAAGTTGGCACTGACCTTGTTGTTGAACATGCCTGTGAAGGTGAACAGCATGGACAGCGGAATCACCATCGCGGTGATCAGAGCCGCACGGATGTTGCCGAGGAACAGGAACAGAATGGCGATAACCAGGATCGCGCCTTCCACCAGGTTCTTCTTCACCGTCGCGATGGCTTTTTCAACCAGGTTGGTACGGTCGTAAACAGTCACAGCCACCACGCCCTTTGGCAGGGTGCGGTTGATGTCCGCCAATTTGGCGGCGACAGCTTGAGATACGGTGCGGCTGTTTTCACCAATCAGCATGAACACGGTACCGAGCACGACTTCGCGGCCGTTCTCAGTAGCAGCACCTGTACGGAGCTCTTTACCGATGCTGACGTCAGCAACGCTGCTGATGCGAATCGGTGCACCATCCACACTGGTGATCACGATGTTGGCGATGTCTTCGATATTGCCTACCTGACCCGGTGCACGGATGAGCAACTGTTCACCATTACGCTCGATGTAGCCGGCACCGACGTTGGCGTTGTTACTTTCCAACGCTGCGACCAGGTCATTGAGTGTCAGCTTGTAGGTAGCCAGGCGCTTTGGATCCGGCGCAACCAGGAACTGCTTGGCATAACCGCCGATGGTATTGATCTCGGCCACACCCGGGACGTTACGCAGCTGAGGCTTGATGATCCAGTCCTGGATCACGCGCAGGTCGGTCGGGGTGTACGGCGTACCGTCCTCTTTGACCGCGCCATCTTCGGCTTCAACAGTCCACAGGAAGATCTCGCCGAGGCCGGTAGATACCGGACCCATGACGGCCTCTACACCTTCTGGCAGCTGTTCCTTCGCAACCTGCAGCCGCTCGTTGATCAACTGGCGGGCAAAGAAGATGTCAGTGCCATCCTTGAAGATCACGGTGACCTGAGACAGGCCAGAGCGAGACAGGGAACGGGTCTGCTGAAGGCCCGGGAGACCGGCCATGGCCGTTTCAACTGGAAACGTGATCCGTTGTTCGGTTTCCAAGGGCGAGTAACCAGGCGCTGCAGTGTTGATCTGCACCTGGACGTTGGTGATATCGGGTACCGCATCGATGGGCAGCTTTTGATAGCTGTAGATACCGATACCCGCCATGATCAGAACGGCGATCATTACTACGATGCGCTGCTCGATGGCGAATCTGATGATACGTTCAAACATGAGAAATCATCCTGTCAGTTCGCATCAGTGACCGTGTTCGGCAGAAGCTTTGCCGAGCTCGGACTTGAGTGTGAAGCTGCCACTGGTTGCTACCTGGGCGCCGGCTTCAATACCGTCGATGATTTCCACGTACCCATTGTCGCGGCGACCCAGTTTTACCGGGCGGGTGTCAAAGCCATCTGGGGTGCGTACGAATACCGAAGGTTTGTCTTCAACGGTCTGCACAGCGTGCTCAGGGACCGCTACGGCAACTCGATCGGTCTGGGAGGTGACCGCAATGTTTACGAACAGGCCTGGACGCCAGGCGCCGTTGGGGTTGGTCAAGGTGACGCGGACAGTAGCTGCACGGTTTTGCTCGCCCAGCAGGCTGCCGACATAACCCACCTTCCCTTCGACCTCGACGTTCATGTCAGGCGAAGAGACTTTCACTGCACGGCCAGTCGTGACCTTGCCCAGATCTGTCGGCGGAACTGCGAAGGTCGCCCAGACCTGATTCAGGTCGGAAAGGATGAAGGCGTTGGTCGCCTCGCTGACGACTTCGCCGACGGTCAGGTGTTTCTCCACTACCACGGCGTCGAAGGGAGCGCGGAGCTCGTAACGATTACCGCCAACGGAGTTAACCGAGGCACCGATTGCGCCGACCTTCTGCTTGGCGTTGGCCAAGGAGATCTCCGCTTCTTGCAGCGCTTGGCGTGCTTGGAGGTAGTCTTGCTCTGCAGAGATCTTGTCCTGCCACAGTTGCTTCTCACGTTCGAAGGTCACACGCGCCAGTTCGACGCGACGCTGTGCGGCCTGTTGTTCGCTGCGCAGGTCAGAGATCTGCTGGCTGGCGATTACCGCGAGGACTTGCCCTTTCTTGACCGTCTCGCCCAGGTTGGCCTGGACAGCCTCAACAACGCCAGGAACACGAGGAACCACGTGGGCAGTACGATCTTCGTCGAAGCGAATTTCGCCAGGGAAGCTCACGACGGTACCGAGGTCACGAGGCGCTGCAGCTTCCAGGGCAACACCAGCGGCCTTGATCTGTTCAGCGCTGAGCGTCAGCTTGCCCTCTTCTTCACCGCCCTCTTCGCTGTGGCCTTCTTCACCATGGCCCTCATCACCTTCCTCTTTGGCGGCAGATGCGGCTTTCTTTTCGTCGCCATGGCCATCGTTAGCGCCATGCTCGGCAGTACTGGCGGCCTGCTGTCCGGAACTGTTGTTCCAGGCAAGGCTGCCAAATCCGAGGGCTGCCACAGCGGCTACCGCGAGGGCGATCTTGCGTTTGTTATCCATTGCTACTCCTGCTGATCGTAGGCACCGGCTTGTTCAAGGCTGTGTGCCGAAGAAAATGTTTGGCCCGTTCAGCGAGTGCCGGCGGTTGAGCCGACTTCGCCATAAACCCTTTCCACCTGCGCACGCGCATTGGTCGCCGCTGCCAACGATTCGAGGTATTGGCCACGAGCGACGATCAAGGTGCGCTGGGCATCCAGCACTTCGATGAAACCGAATTTGCCCATCTCGAAGCCGCGGGTTGCGGTCTCTACGGCTTGTTGGGCTGAAGGCAGAATGGTCTTGTCGTAGGACTCGACCTCCTGCATGGCGGTGGACCATTGGTTCAACGCGGTTTGGGTTTCGGTGCGCAGGCGCAGCTCAACAGCATTGCGCTGGTCCCGGGCCTGATCTGCACGACGAGAAGCGGAAAGAATGTTGCCCTGGTTACGATCGAACAGCGGCAAAGGCATAGACAGGCCCACAGTGTTGACCCGCTCGCGCACAGAGCGGTCGTACTGGCTACCTACACTGACAGTAAGGTTCGGGATACGCTGAGCTTTCTCTGAGCCGAGCGAGGCATCGCTCTTGTCTATCTGCACCACGGCCTGACGCATTTCTGCTGTTTGGTCGAGCTTAGCCAGCAGATCTTCAGTGCGAGGTGGCAAGCCCGGGGAGAGGGTTGGCGATTCGAGTCGATCAAACACGGTGACTGAGCTCCCGGTAATTTGAGCGAGCTGTTGGTAAGCGGTCGCTTTTTCCGTTTCTGCACGTCGAACTTGCAGCTGGGCTTCGGCCAGTTGCACTTGAGCGCGGGTCGCCTCCACTGGGGACGACTTACCTGCGCGAACACGGCCATCGACGATGCGAAGACCGCGCTCAGTCAGTTCGAGAGATTGCTTGGCCAGGTCGAGACCTGTCTGGGCCCGCAACGCGGCGTAAAAGGCTTGGACGACATCTGCACGCAGGCCGTTAACGCGACGGTCTAACTCAAGCTGTGCGGCGGTCTGCCCGTATGTGGCGACGTCAACACGAGCCCCCCGCTTACCGCCCAGCTCAAGGGTCTGGCTGAGAGAGACAGTCGTCTGGCTGGTGTTACGACGGGTGTCTTCCACGTCATACGAGATTGTGGGGTTGGGGATAAGCCCGGCCTGCTTGCGAGCACCATCAGCGATCCCAATTTCTTGCCTGGCCGCGGCCAGGTCTGGGTTGGCATCCATGGCCGTCGAAAGCGCCTGGGGCAAGCTGATGCTTTGGGCAAGGGCTGCAGGCGCCATCAACCCAGAGATGACTGCACAGAGTGCAGCGATCTTCCAGGGCGAGACGGGGGTCTTGGGTAAGACATTGCGGTTATACCGGGGCACTTTGATGGTCCTCGTGCACAAACTTCGATAAAGCTTGGCGAGAACGCCGAAACAGCTGCCAAGCCCCACTTGATTAGGTGATGGCACTCTAATGAGCGGTAGCTATCAGAGGGGTGGCTAGAAAATTACAATTCCGTAAGAATGTCCTGTAATGCCCGAAAATACTGGGAAACCAAACCCGACACGATGATTTCGTTACAAGCAACGGAGATGGCAAACACGCGGTGCGAAGGCCCGAACAACAGGTAGATGACGAAATTGTAATTTTCCTATCACCCCCCCCGTTATCTTCGGCCTGCAAATATGAGCTCGCGCTACGCTAGGCGCGCCGCCTGGTCAGAACAATTAACGACACCCGCGCCGGTAAACATAATAAAAACTGCCGTGAATCAAAGGAGCATCGGATGAAAATCAAAGTACCACTGTATTTGGCGGCAGTTTCTGCGCTGTCTGGAAGCTATGCTATTTCGGCACAGGCAGAAGACAAGCCAGAAGGCTTCATTGAAGGCAGCAGCCTTACAGTGCTGAACCGTAACTTCTACTTCAACCGTGATAACCGCGACAGCACTGCCCCCACTTATAACAGTGGCAAGGGCAACACCAACGGCTACTCCGAAGCCTGGGCGCACGCGATCATCAGCAAATTCAACTCTGGGTTTACCCAGGGAACCGTTGGCTTTGGCGTTGATGCCTTCGCCATGATCGGCCTCAAGCTCGACACCGGTGATGGGCGCAACGGCGGCCGTAGCTCCTTCGACGTGCTACCCGTTGATAACAAGGGCGAAGCTCGCGACGAATACACCAAGGTCGGCGGCGCAGCCAAAGTCCGCTTGTTCGATACCATCGTGAAAGTAGGTGATGTTTTCCCATCGACTCCGGTCGTTGCATCCGGCGACTCTCGCCTGCTGCCAGAAAGCTTCCGCGGCGTGACCGTTGAGAACACCAGCATCCAAGGCCTCACCCTGCAGGGTGGTCGTCTGCATGCGATGAGCCAGCCGGTCTCAAGCAACCTGAACGACAACTTCGTGACGTTCTACGGCGGCCCGGTCAACTCGCCATGGATCGGTTACGGTGGCGGTGACTACTCGATCAACGACAACTGGACTGTGAGCGTCTACGCCAGCCAGCTGAAAGACGTCTGGAATCAGTACTACGCCGGCACCAGCGTGGTTTACCC
Source organism: Pseudomonas sp. NBRC 111133 (assembly GCF_001320605.1). NCBI lineage: Bacteria > Pseudomonadati > Pseudomonadota > Gammaproteobacteria > Pseudomonadales > Pseudomonadaceae > Pseudomonas > Pseudomonas sp. NBRC 111133. The sequence continues at coordinate 38,441 of NZ_BCBJ01000121.1, forward strand.
GCTGAGCGACGATCTGGCGCTGATCGGTGGCTTCAACTACTACAAAGCCGTAGATGAAGGTAAGAAGCGCCTGGGTGAATTCGACAACAACATCTGGAGTGCCAAGGTCGGCGTGCGTTACGGTGCCCATACCCTAGCCCTGTCGCACCAGCGCAACAACGGCGACGACGATTTTGACTACCTGCGTCAGTCGGACTCGATTTTCGTCGACAACTCCATCCAGTACAGCGACTTCAACTCGCCGAAAGAGCGTTCCTGGATGCTGCGCTATGACCTGAACTTCACCAGCTACGGCATTCCAGGCCTGACGTTCATGACCCGCTACGCCAGAGGCTCGGGCGCGGATTACTCGAACGCTAACCAGTTCTACATGCGCACTGATGACAACGGCAACCCGCTCGACAATCAGAAGCGTTGGGAGCGTGACGTCGAAGTCAAATACGTTGTCCAAACCGGTCCAGCAAAAGATCTGTCCTTCCGGTTGCGCCAGGCAACCACACGTGCCACTGCATTCGAATCGGATCTGGATGAAACCCGTGTGATCATTGAGTACCCGCTTTCGATTCTGTAATTCGCTAACTGGACCAGTTATTCATTAACTGGTCCTATTAGTAAAACGAGCATTACGAATTCACCTTGAGTGGCTTAAGTGCTCCTTTGGTAAAAGGTGGATATTTGGCGCCCATTGGGCGCCTTTTTTTGCCTAAAATTCAAGTAGGCGTTCGATTGTACGCATCGCATGCCGGTGAAGTTCATGACTACACCAATGACCAGTCTCTTCAATGTGAGCGACCTCGCCGTCATCTGAGCGGAACGAAGCCAGCACAAAGAAGAAAATAACCCAATACTTCATAAGGTCAAATCACCTGCTGGAGAGAGGGCCCGCAACTGTCAAACCCAAACCGCGACAAGATATACCGCCAGACTATCAACTGTATTACCTAGAAATTACAAATCCGTCATTTGAGCCCCGGCACGCTCATTTTGATTTACCATCCCTTTCAATAATGCCGGCGCGCGTGCGCGGTTAATTGCTCAGTGATATCGAGACAAAATCCCATGCGAATTCTGGTAATTGAGGATGAAGTAAAAACTGCGGAGTATGTGCGTCAAGGTCTGACGGAATGTGGCTATGTCGTAGATTGCGTCCACACCGGGTCAGATGGATTATTCTTGGCTAAGCAGCACGAATATGAGCTGATTATCCTGGATATAAATCTGCCAGAGATGGACGGTTGGCAGGTCCTTGAGTTGTTGCGTCGTAAAAACTGCCCTTCCCGTATCATGATGCTGACGGCGAGAAGCCGGCTGGCGGATAAGGTCCGGGGGCTGGAGAACGGAGCAGATGACTACCTGATCAAGCCATTTGAGTTCCCTGAGCTGCTGGCCCGGGTTCGCGCCTTGATGCGCAGGTCAGATCACCCTGCATCCGTAGAGGTCATTCGCGTCGCTGACCTGGAGCTTGATCAGAGCCGGCACAGGGCATTCAGGGACGGTCAGCGCATTGACCTGACCACGAAAGAATTCGCGTTACTGCATTACCTGATGCGTAATACCGGTGTGGTGCTGAGCCGCACCCAAATTATTTCGCAGGTTTGGGATATGAATTTTGACTGCGACACAAACGTTGTAGAGGTGTCGATTCGAAGACTCAGAGCCAAGATAGATGACCCTTTCGAGACCAAACTGATACATACGCTTCGGGGCGTAGGGTATGTGCTTGAAAAACGATAGTTGCCAAGCTCTCTAGTACCGAAAATCCGCTACATGCTCCCGTCGCTTGCGAACTTGAGGTTTCTGTTTACGATCCGCGGCGCTGATTCCTCACTCAACAAATGAGGTAGGCTGTACATGAGGTATAGCATTGATTATCAGCAGGTTTCGCAAGGACAATCCGATGCCAGCATTGATGCCTGTCCAGCTGACATTGTCTTCAACAGCGACCATGGCCTAGCTCTTATCCCGTGCGTTGGCGATGTTATCAACCTCCCCTCTACGGCGGTCAAAGAAGGGGTTTGCGGCATCGTTAGATCAAGGATTTTCAATTATCTCAGAGGTCCTGAAGAGCTGTACTGTCACGTCAATATTCTCGTTGAGGAGGCGGACATCAATTTCGAAAGTCTCATCTCGGAATACATGCGCAATCAGTCACGTGCTCGCTCGCCTTCTTCATAAAGTCGAAGGCGGGCCAGTCCATTAATGGTTGTGTATGGGTGAGGGTTCAGCAGAGCGAGCGCCTACTGAGCACCAGAGATGAATAGTCACAGCCTAGTGGTTTAACGCGGTACTGCTGGTGTACGCAGGGCCGGACTCATTGTTTTTTGAATGGCGCATTGCAGCACATAGAAATATAAAACCCCGGAAGCAAATACGATTGCGGACAGATAAGCAAACTCAGAGTCTAAAACCCCGGAAACCATATACAATTTAATCGTGATAGAACCCATAATAATTCCGGTACAGTACATGACGCCTGTGAACTGATTGCCCAAAAAACTCAGTATGCCGCTGAAGGCATTGTTCGCACTCAACAGCATTGCTTTCAGTATCGTCCAGCCGAGAACTGGCAGAAAAGCCTTGATCATGAAGGCGAATAACATCGACGATGCAAACAGTTTTATCGGGGTTTCTGCCCACGGCTTGATGGTGCCGTCTACTTCAACGCCGGTATACAAGATGATATTCAGAATAATCGCCATAAGGGTGCATATGCCGAGGCGTATCATTTCCCGCTTAAGCGGGGCCATCATTATCACTGCGTGAATCTTGTTTCCAAAGTATCGTTTTAGTCCTTGGATCGACATTTTTCTTCCTATGCTCTCGGGTATGACGCTGTTGTAGCGTTGTATGACGGTCATGCTTTTACCCGAAGAGAGGTGACGCTTCAACGGTCCTGAATTGCGCAGGGGATCTCATGTCCTTCCCCTGGCTGGGTAGCTTGCTGAGAAATTCTCATCTACCTGCGTGGCAACGATGCGGCCACCCCGCCGCCGTCAGAGCTCTGGAGGACTGGCTGCTGTCAGCAACTCATCGAGTGACGGAACCTTAGCGTTTGCACTGAGGACGAGTGTTCTGGATCGGAGTATGGATACATCAAAGAAAGATTCGCACTCGACTCTTCCGTTTACTTCTCTCCAGTGGGTGACTTCTGGTATCAACTCATTAGGCACCGGGTATAGTGCCATAGGGTTATGGAATACCTCCACTTCAGCAGACCACGGCTCGTAG
>NZ_BCBJ01000122.1:0-26785 GCF_001320605.1 Pseudomonas sp. NBRC 111133
TTGGCCTTGCCCAGATCCCTGTAGGACCGGCTTTAGCCCCGAACACCGGCAAAGCCGGTGCCATCCTCCGCGTCGCTTGCTTCGCGGCTAAAGCCGCTGCCACAGGTCTCCCTCCCACAATTCGAGCCAGAACACTAGAATAGCCCCACGCACCTATTCAGAAGCGCTATATGCCAAACCCTGTCGAACCTGAAACCCTGGCCCAGTTGCCGCTGGACGAGCTTGTCGCTTGCCACGAGTGCGACCTGCTGCTGCGCAAGCCCGTGCTCCAGCACGACGAAAAAGCCCAATGCCCGCGCTGTGGCTACGAGCTCTACGCTCATCGGCACAATGTGGTCAACCGCAGTCTGGCGTTGGTACTGACCGCCCTGTTGCTTTTCGTGCCAGCCAATTTCCTGCCAATCATGCAGCTGCATTTGCTTGGCCAGACTTCGGACGACACCGTCTGGAGTGGTGTGCTGGGCCTGTACAACTCAGGAATGCGCGGCGTAGCCGTGGTGGTTTTCTTGTGCAGCATGGCCATCCCCCTGGCAAAACTGCTTTGCCAGTTGGCAGTGCTGCTGAGCATTCGCTTGAATATGGGGCGTAACTTCGGCCTGCTGTTCTACCGCATCTATCACCACCTGCGTGATTGGGGCATGCTCGAGGTTTATTTCATGGGTGTGCTTGTGGCCATCGTCAAGTTGGTGGACCTGGCCGAATTGACGGTGGGCCTGGGGCTGTTCTGCTTCATCAGCCTGCTATTGATTCAGGTGTGGCTCGAAGTGGTGATGTCACCTCACCAGATCTGGAGTGCACTATCGGGGGAGGACCTGCATGCGGGCGATTGATGCGGGCATTCTTGTCTGCAATGAATGTCACGAGCTGAACCGGCAAGAGCCCGACAGCACTTCACAGACCTGTACGCGTTGCGGGGCCATCGTGCATGCGCGCCGGCCGAACAGCATCGTGCGTACCTGGGCATTACTGATTGCTGCATCAATCCTGTACATCCCGGCCAACATGCTGCCGATCATGACCGTGAGTACGCTCGGTCAGGGCAGCCCCGACACGATCATGTCCGGCGTCATCACGCTGCTCAAGCACGGCATGGTGCCCATCGCGGCTGTGGTGTTCATTGCCAGTATCCTGGTGCCCACGTTCAAGCTGGTGGGAATCGGCTTGCTGCTGTACTCCGTTCAGCGCCGGCAACCGCTGTCTGCCCGACAACGGATTTTGATGTACCGCTTTATCGAATTCATTGGGCGCTGGTCCATGCTGGATATCTTCGTCATTGCCATTTTGGTGGCGGTGGTGAATTTCGGTCGAATAGCCAGTGTCGAAGCCAACCTGGGCGCTGTCGCCTTCGCAACTGTGGTGATCCTGACAATGCTTGCCGCTTTAACTTTCGATCCCCGACTGATTTGGGATAACACGGAGTCGGATGACGACCATGAGTGACCTGCCAACGGCTAAAACCCGCCCAGCCTCGAACTGGTCGGCCATCTGGATCCTGCCTTTGATCGCCTTGATGATCGGTGGCTGGCTCGCATGGCAAGCCTACCGTGATGCCGGTGTGCAAATTGAAGTCCGTTTCGAGTCAGGCGAGGGCATCGTCGCCAATAAGACTGAGGTGATCTACAAGGGCATGCCGGTTGGCAAGGTGGTGAGCCTGGTGCTCGACGCCAAGGGCGACAACCAGGGTGTGATCGCTACCATCGAGATGAACAAGGCCGCCGAGCCTCACCTGACCAAAGGCACGCGCTTCTGGCTGGTGAAGCCGAGTGTCAGCCTGGCGGGTATTTCCGGTCTTGAAACGTTGGTATCGGGTAACTACATCGCCGTTAGCCCGGGGGAGGGGGAGCGCACAAAGCGCTTCACCGCATTGAAGGTGGCACCACCGCTCTCGGACACGGAGCCGGGCCTGCATTTGACGCTCAAGGCTGACAGGCTGGGCTCGCTCAACCGTGACAGCCCTGTGTTCTACAAGCAGATCCAGGTTGGTCGCGTAAAAAGCTACCGCTTGTCCGAGGACCAGAGCACTGTAGAGGTAAAAGTCTTCATCGAGCCAGCCTACGCCAGCCTGGTGCGCAAGCACACGCGCTTCTGGAACGCCAGCGGCGTCAGCATCGATGCTTCGCTTTCGGGTGTTAAGGTGCGCAGCGAGTCGCTGTCGAGCATTGTGGCCGGTGGTATCGCTTTTGCCACGCCGGAATACCGCAAGGACAGCCCGCCCACCGATCCGAGCCTGCCGTTCCGTCTGTATGAAGACTTCGATGCAGCCCAGGCCGGCATCCGCGTCAAAGTGAAGCTGAGTGACTATGAAGGCCTGCAGGCAGGTCGCACGCCAGTCATGTACAAGGGCATCCAGGTGGGCTCGCTGAAAGCCCTGAAGATGGAAGACAACCTGGCCAGTGCATCAGCGGAGCTGACGCTGGACCCGCTGACCGAGGACTACCTGGTCGAAGGCACGCAGTTCTGGGTGGTCAAACCGTCGATTTCCCTGGCGGGTATCACCGGCCTAGAGGCATTGGTCAAAGGTAACTACATCGCCATTCGCCCGGGCGAGAAGGGCGCACGGCCCGAGCGTGAGTTCGAGGCCCGCGCCAAGGCGCCGCCGCTCGACCTCAAGGCGCCGGGCCTGCACATGGTGTTGTTCGCCGACACCCTGGGTTCACTGGAAATCGGCAGTCCGGTGATGTACCGCCAGGTGAAGGTGGGCAGCGTGCAGAGCTACCAGTTTGCCCGTAACAGCAACCGCATTCTGATCGGCGTGCATATCGAGAAAGAGTACGAGAAGCTGGTCAACGGTTCGTCGCGCTTCTGGAACGTCAGTGGTATCACCCTGACGGGCGGCCTGTCGGGCATCAAGATCAAGAGTGAGTCGCTGCAAACGCTGATGGCCGGTGGTATCGCCTTCGACACGCCGCGGCCCGATGTAGCGCTCAAGCGCCATATTCCGCGTTTCCGCCTGCATGATAGCCAAGAGGCGGTAAACCGCGCGGGTACCTTGATTACCATCCGCGTTGACCGGGCAGATGGACTGAAGCCGGGCACTGCGATCCGCTTCCGTGGCCTGGATGTGGGCAGTATCGAAAGCGTCGACCTTACCGATGACCTGCAGGCGGTGCTTCTGCGCGCTCGCATTACCGAGTCGGCCGACCGTATCGCCCGTGTCGGGACGCAGTTCTGGGTGGTCAAGCCGGCTTTGGGCCTGGTACGCACCGAAAACCTCGACACCCTTGTGGGCGGGCAGTACCTGGAAGTGCAGCCGGCGGCCAAGGACCGTGGCCCGCAGCGCGATTTCATCGCCCTGGCTGATGCGCCGCAGGTGGCGGGGCCAGAAGTCGGTTTGCCATTGACGCTCAGTGCGCCACGCCGAGGCTCGATCAAGCCCGGTGTGCCGGTGACCTACCGTGAGGTGGCGGTGGGGAAGGTAACAGGCTTCGAGCTGGGCCAGAATGCCGACCGCGTGCTGATCCATATCCTTATCGAGCCACGCTATGCGGCTTTGGTGCGCAGTGGTAGCCGCTTCTGGAACAGCAGTGGCTTCGGTTTCGACTGGGGGCTGTTCAAGGGGGCTACGGTGCGTACCGAGTCGGTGGAAACCCTGATCGACGGTGGTATCGCGTTCGCTACGCCAGATGGCGAGCAAATGGGTAACCCGGCTCGGCCACAGCAGACCTTCGCCTTGTTCGACAAGGCCGAGGATGAATGGCTGCAGTGGGCGCCGAAGATTCAGATCGCCAAGTAAGAATTGTTGGAGCGGGTTTACCTGCGAGGAATCTTGCGATGCATGACACCGGCTCTGCCGGTGTTCGCGGGTGAATCCGTTCCTACAAGCGTCAATTGATGAGTATTATTGTGTCAATTGACTATCAATGTTCGAGTCGAATGATTCCAATAAATTGCAGGCAACAAAAAGCCGACCCTAGGGTCGGCTTTTCGACTAGCACGTCGCTTAGGCAGCTGCAGCTTCTTTCAGCGCCTTGATGTGGCCATTCAGACGGCCTTTGTGACGAGCAGCCTTGTTCTTGTGGATGATACCTTTGTCGGCCATACGGTCGATTACAGGTACAGCCAGAACGTAAGCGGCTTGCGCTTTTTCGGCGTCTTTTGCGTCGATGGCTTTAACTACATTCTTGATGTAGGTGCGGACCATGGAACGCAGGCTGGCGTTGTGGCTGCGACGCTTCTCAGCCTGTTTTGCACGTTTCTTGGCGGAAGGTGTGTTGGCCACCGTCGAGCTCCTCGAAAGACTTTAGGTAAATAGCAAACAAAATAGGCCGCGAATCATGCCGATCAGTCGACCGGATGTCAAGGCCACCTGCAAGGTTCCGCCGAGCGGTGCGCCAACAAGCGGGAAAGATTCCTTTCTGCTGCGCGACCTGTACACTCGGGAATTTTTGGCTCCCCTGCGAAGGCGCGGGAGTATCGCACATTCGGACGCTGTCTGGCAGCGTCCTCTGTCATTGGCGTGAATCTTTTCGATGAACCTGCTCAAATCCCTGGCTGCAGTAAGCTCGATCACCATGATTTCGCGGGTGCTGGGCTTTGTTCGCGACACCATCCTGGCACGCATCTTTGGTGCAGGTGTCGCCACCGATGCCTTCTTCATCGCGTTCAAGCTGCCCAACCTGCTGCGGCGCATCTTCGCCGAAGGGGCCTTCTCCCAGGCCTTCGTGCCGATCCTGGCCGAATACAAGACCCAGCAAGGCGAGGAAGCGACGCGCACCTTTATCGCTTATGTCAGCGGTCTTTTGACCTTGGTCCTGGCCTTGGTGACTGCCATCGGCATCCTCGCGGCACCGTGGGTGGTGTGGGCCACAGCCCCGGGCTTTGTCGACAGCGCGGAAAAATACGAGCTGACCACTGCGCTGTTGCGGGTGACTTTTCCTTATATATTGCTGATCTCGCTGTCTTCCCTGGCCGGGGCGATCCTCAATACTTGGAACCGTTTTTCGGTACCCGCCTTCACGCCGACCTTGCTGAACGTGGCGATGATCGCCTTCGCCGTGCTGCTGACGCCGTACTTCGACCCACCGATCATGGCTTTGGCCTGGGGTGTGCTGGCCGGTGGCCTGGCGCAGCTGCTGTACCAGCTGCCGGCGCTGAAAAAGATCGGCATGCTCGTGCTGCCGCGCCTGAACCTCAAGGACGCGGGGGTATGGCGGGTGCTGAAGCAGATGCTGCCGGCGATTCTCGGGGTTTCGGTAAGCCAGATTTCGCTGATCATCAACACCATATTCGCCTCCTTCCTGGTGGCCGGCTCGGTGTCGTGGATGTACTACGCCGACCGCCTCATGGAGCTGCCCTCGGGCGTGTTGGGCGTGGCCTTGGGCACCATCTTGCTGCCGACCCTGGCCAAGACCTACGCCAACAAGGACCGCGAGGAGTACTCGAGGATTCTCGACTGGGGCCTTCGCCTATGCTTCCTGCTGGTGCTGCCCTGCACCCTGGCATTGGCCATTCTTGCCGAGCCACTGACTGTTGCGCTCTTTCAATATGGCAAGTTCAGTGCGTTTGATGCAGCCATGACGCAGCGGGCGCTGATGGCGTATTCCGTAGGCTTGCTGGCGATCATTCTGGTCAAGGTACTGGCACCCGGCTTCTATGCGCAGCAGAATATCCGCACGCCAGTGAAGATCGCGATTTTCACCCTGGTCTGTACCCAGTTGTTCAACCTTGCGCTGGTCGGCCCGCTTGCGCATGCCGGCCTGGCATTGGCGATCAGCCTGGGTGCCTGCCTGAATGCCGGCTTGCTGTTCTGGAAGCTGCGCAGTCAGCAGTTGTTCCAGCCGCAGCCAGGCTGGGCAGTGTTCCTGCTCAAGCTGGTTTTGGCAGTGACGCTGATGTCGGCTGTACTGCTGGCAGGCATGCACTATATGCCGGCCTGGGAGCAGGGCATCATGCTGGAGCGTTTCCTGCGGCTGGGGGCGTTGATCCTGGCCGGTGTCATGACGTATTTCGGCTGCCTGTACCTGTGCGGCTTCCGGCCCCGGCATTTCGCCCGCAAGGCCCTGCACTGAGGCTTCGGACGGGTCAGGCGTCGGTTTTTCACATTCCACGCCGCCCTTGGGCGCTGCTGCCTGTCACCAGCGCCCGGGTGTGGTTATAATCGGCCACTTTATGAGCAAGAAGCGCGTTATGCAGCTGGTTCGAGGTCTTCACAACCTGCGCCCCGAGCACCGGGGCTGTGTCGCCACCATTGGCAACTTCGACGGGGTTCACCGCGGCCACCAGGCAATCCTGGCGCGCCTGCGCGAGCGCGGCCAGGCGTTGGGCCTGCCGACCTGTGTGGTGATCTTCGAACCGCAACCGCGCGAGTATTTCGCCCCCGATACCGCACCGGCGCGCCTGGCACGCCTGCGCGACAAGGTCGAGCTACTGGCCGCCGAAGGTATCGACCGGGTGCTGTGCCTGGCGTTCAACCAGCGACTGAGCAAGCTCAGCGCCGATGCCTTCGTCAAGGCCATCCTGGTTGACGGCCTGGGTGTGCGTCACCTTGAAGTGGGTGATGACTTCCGCTTTGGCTGTGACCGCGCCGGTGACTTCGCCTTTCTGGTCGAGGCCGGCAAGCAGTACGGCTTCACCGTCGAGGCCGCTAATACGGTGATCCAGGACGGCCTGCGGGTCAGCAGCACCGAAGTGCGCAAGGCCCTCAGCGAAGGTAACTTCGAGCTGGCCGAGCACCTGCTGGGCCGCCCGTACAGCATCACCGGCCGCGTGCTGCATGGCCAGAAGCTGGCTCGCCAGCTCGGCACACCTACCGCCAACATCCAGTTAAAGCGCCGCCGCGTGCCGCTGTCCGGGGTCTACCTGGCCAGCATCGAGATCGACGGCAAGGCCTGGCCGGGTGTCGGCAATATCGGCGTGCGCCCCACCGTTGCCGGTGATGGGCGCCCGCACCTAGAGATTCATCTGCTGGATTATGCCGGCGACCTTTACGGCCGGCGCCTGACGGTGGAGTTCCACCACAAGCTGCGTGAAGAGCAGCGATTCGCCTCCCTGGAGGCGCTGAAGTCGGCGATCGATGCGGATATCGCCGCCGCACGTGCACATTGGCACGCTCAACCGCTAACGAAGAGCCTGAAATGACCGACTACAAAGCCACGCTTAACCTTCCGGACACCGCCTTCCCCATGAAGGCCGGCCTGCCTCAGCGCGAACCGCAGATCCTGCAGCGCTGGGACAGCATTGGCCTGTACCAGAAGCTGCGCGAAATTGGCAAGGATCGTCCCAAGTTCGTCCTACACGACGGCCCGCCCTATGCCAACGGCAAGATTCACATCGGTCATGCGCTGAACAAGATCCTCAAGGACATGATCGTCCGTTCCAAGACCCTGGCCGGCTTCGATGCGCCGTACGTGCCAGGCTGGGACTGCCATGGCCTGCCGATCGAGCACAAGGTTGAGGTAACCCACGGCAAGCACCTGTCTGCCGACCGCACCCGCGAGCTGTGCCGCGAGTATGCTGCCGAGCAGATCGAAGGGCAGAAGACCGAGTTCATTCGCCTGGGTGTGCTGGGTGACTGGGACAACCCGTACAAGACCATGAACTTCGCCAACGAAGCCGGCGAAATCCGCGCCCTGGCCGAAATGGTCAAGCAAGGCTTCGTGTTCAAGGGCCTCAAGCCAGTGAACTGGTGCTTCGATTGCGGTTCGGCGCTGGCCGAGGCCGAGGTCGAGTACGCCGACAAGAAATCCCAGACCATCGACGTGGCCTTCCCGGTTGCCGACGAGGCCAAGCTGGCCGCCGCTTTCGGCCTGGATGCGCTGGCCAAGCCAGCCGCCATCGTGATCTGGACTACCACCCCGTGGACCATCCCGGCCAACCAGGCGCTGAACATCCACCCGGAGTTCAAATACGCCTTGGTCGATACCGGTGAGCGCCTGCTGGTGCTGGCTGAAGAGCTGGTCGAGTCGTGCCTCAAGCGCTACAACTTGGAAGGCTCGGTCATCGCTACCGCGCAAGGTTCGGCGCTGGAACTGATCAACTTCCGCCACCCGTTCTACGACCGCCTGTCGCCGATCTACCTAGCTGACTACGTCGAGCTGGGCGCCGGTACCGGCGTGGTGCACTCCTCGCCAGCCTACGGTGAAGACGACTTCGTCACCTGCAAGCGCTACGGCATGGTCAATGACGACATCCTCACCCCGGTGCAGAGCAACGGTGTGTATGTCGAGTCGCTGGAGTTCTTCGGCGGCCAGTTCATCTGGAAGGCCAATCCGGCCATCGTCGAGAAACTGAGCGAAGTCGGTGCGCTGATGCACACCGAAACCATCAGCCACAGCTACATGCACTGCTGGCGTCATAAAACCCCGCTGATCTACCGCGCCACCGCGCAGTGGTTCGTGGGCATGGACAAGCAGCCGTCTACTGGCGAGCCGCTGCGTGAGCGCGCCCTGAAGGCCATCGAAGAGACCAAGTTCGTACCGGCCTGGGGTCAGGCGCGTCTGCATTCGATGATCGCCAACCGCCCGGACTGGTGCATCTCCCGTCAGCGCAACTGGGGCGTACCGATCCCGTTCTTCCTGCACAAGCAAACCGGCGAGCTGCACCCGCGCACCGTCGAGCTGATGGAAGCCGTGGCCAAGCGCGTCGAACTGGAAGGCATCGAAGCCTGGTTCAAGCTGGACGCTGCCGAGCTGCTGGGCGCTGAAGCCGACCAGTACGACAAGATCGCCGACACCCTCGACGTGTGGTTCGACTCGGGCACCACCCACTGGCACGTACTGCGTGGCTCGCACGACATCGGCCATGCCACCGGCCCGCGCGCCGACCTGTACCTGGAAGGTTCCGACCAGCACCGCGGCTGGTTCCACTCTTCCTTGCTGACCGGTTGCGCCATCGACAACCATGCGCCTTACCGCGAGCTGCTGACCCACGGCTTCACCGTGGACGAGAACGGCCGCAAGATGTCCAAGTCGCTGGGCAACACCATCGAGCCGGAGAAGGTCAACAACACCCTGGGTGCCGACATCCTGCGCCTGTGGGTTTCCGCTACCGACTACTCCGGTGAAATGGCGGTTTCCGAGCAGATCCTGCAGCGCAGCGCCGACGCCTACCGGCGTATCCGCAATACCGCACGCTTCCTGCTGTCCAACCTGTCCGGCTTCGACCCGGCCCGCGACCTGCTGGCCCCGGAAGACATGCTGGCACTGGACCGCTGGGCCGTGGACCGCACCCTGTTGCTGCAACGCGAGCTGGAAGAGCACTACAGCGAGTACCGTTTCTGGAACGTCTACTCCAAGGTGCACAACTTCTGCGTGCAGGAGCTGGGCGGCTTCTACCTCGACATCATCAAGGACCGCCAGTACACCACCGGCGCCAACAGTGTCGCCCGCCGTTCCTGCCAGACTGCGCTGTACCACATCAGCGAAGCGCTGGTGCGCTGGATCGCGCCGATCCTGGCCTTCACCGCCGATGAAATCTGGCAGTACCTGCCGGGCGAGCGTAACGAGTCGGTGATGCTCAACGGCTGGTACCAGGGCCTGAGCGAGCTGCCCGAAGGCACCGAGCTGGACCGCGCCTACTGGGACCGCGTGATGGCGGTGAAGGCCTCGGTCAACAAGGAGCTGGAAAACCAGCGTACCGCCAAGGTCATCGGCGGCAACCTGCAGGCCGAAGTCACCCTGTACGCCGACGAAGGCCTGAGCGCCGACCTGGGCAAGCTGGGCGACGAATTGCGCTTCGTGCTGATCACGTCGGCCGCCAGCGTGGTGCCGTTCGTGCAGGCGCCAGCGGATGCTGTGGCCACCGAAGTCGAAGGCCTCAAGCTGAAAGTGGTCAAGTCGGGTCACGCCAAGTGCGGCCGTTGCTGGCACTTCCGCGCCGACGTCGGCAGCCACCCGGAGCACCCGGAAATCTGCAGCCGTTGCGTCGACAACCTGAGCGGTTCGGGCGAGGTGCGTCACTATGCCTAACCCTGCAGCGGGGCGCTTCGGGCGCCTTGCATGGCTTTGGCTGAGCTTGCTGGTCCTGGTCCTCGACCAGGCCACCAAGCTGTATTTCAACAACGCCTTGACCATGTACCAGCAGATTGTCGTCATCCCGGACTACTTCAGCTGGACCCTGGCCTACAACACCGGTGCTGCCTTCAGCTTCCTGGCGGAAAGCTCGGGCTGGCAGCGCTGGCTGTTCGCCCTGATCGCCGTGGTGGTCAGTGCCGTGCTGGTGGTGTGGCTCAAGCGCCTGGGGCGTAACGAGACCTGGCTGGCTGTGGCGCTGTCGCTGGTGCTGGGGGGCGCGATCGGTAACCTGTACGACCGCGTCGTGCTGGGCCATGTGGTCGACTTCATCCTGGTGCACTGGCAGAACCGCCATTACTTCCCGGCCTTCAACCTGGCCGACAGTGCCATTACCGTTGGTGCGGTGATGCTGGCGCTGGATATGTTCAAGAGCAAGAAGTCCGAGGATCCGGTCCATGACTGACACCCGTATCGGCCAGAACACCGAAGTCACCCTGCACTTCGCGCTGCACCTGGAAAACGGCGACACCGTCGACAGCACGTTCGACAAGGCCCCGGCCACCTTCACGGTGGGCGACGGCAACCTGCTGCCAGGTTTCGAAAACGCGCTGTTCGGCTTCAAGGCCGGTGACAAGCGTACTGTGGTGGTGGCCCCGGAGAACGCCTTCGGCCAGCCCAACCCGCAAAACGTGCAAGTCATGCCGCGGTCCAACTTCGAAGGCATGGAGCTGTCCGAGGGGCTGCTGATCATCTTCAACGACGCCGCCAACACCGAGCTGCCGGGTGTGGTCAAAGCGTTCGATGACGACCAGGTGACCATCGACTTCAATCACCCACTGGCTGGCAAGACCCTGACCTTCGAGGTGGAGATCCTCGAGGTGAAGGCCCTGTAAGCCTGGAGCCGAGCATGCAAATCAAACTCGCCAACCCTCGCGGCTTCTGCGCGGGGGTCGACCGGGCGATCGAGATCGTCAACCGCGCGCTGGAGGTTTTCGGCCCGCCGATCTATGTGCGACACGAAGTGGTGCACAACAAGTTCGTGGTGGAAGACCTGCGCAACCGCGGTGCCATCTTCGTCGAAGAGCTGGACCAGGTGCCGGACGATGTCATCGTCATCTTCAGTGCCCATGGTGTTTCCCAGGCTGTGCGCCAGGAAGCGGCTGGCCGTGGCCTGAAAGTGTTCGATGCCACCTGCCCGCTGGTGACCAAGGTGCATATCGAGGTGGCCAAGTACAGCCGCGACGGCCGTGAGTGCATTCTCATCGGCCACGAAGGGCACCCGGAAGTCGAAGGCACCATGGGCCAGTACGACGCCAGCAACGGCGGTTCCATCTACCTCGTCGAAGACGAAGAGGATGTGGCCAGGTTGCAGGTGCGCGACCCGGATCACCTGGCCTTCGTGACCCAGACCACGTTGTCGATGGACGACACCAGCCGCGTCATCGACGCCCTGCGTGCACGCTTCCCGAACATCGGTGGCCCGCGCAAGGACGACATCTGCTACGCCACCCAGAACCGCCAGGATGCCGTGAAGCAGCTGGCCGGTGAATGCGATGTGGTGCTGGTGGTGGGCAGCCCGAACAGCTCCAACTCCAACCGCCTGCGCGAGCTGGCCGAGCGTATGGGCACCCCGGCTTACCTGATCGACGGTGCCGAAGACCTGCAACAAGGTTGGTTCGACCAGGTCGCTCGAATCGGCATCACCGCCGGTGCTTCTGCCCCAGAAGTGCTGGTGCGTGGCGTGATCGAGCAGCTCAAGGCCTGGGGCGCCACTGGCGCTGAAGAGCTGGATGGGCGGGAAGAGAACATCACGTTCTCGATGCCTAAAGAGCTGCGGGTTCGTTCGCTGATCTGATCAGGAACCTGCGCACAGAGGATCATTGGGATTGTCTTTGCGCAGGTCTATTCTGCCGGTGCTTGCCATAAACACACGATAGGGACTGGTGGGTTTATCGCAGACTACAAGCCTGCCGCTCATCTGGGCGTTGTTTGGCTGCATCGGAACACCCAAAGCACTGAACTTCACTTCTCCGCCAGTATTCGCTGTGATTTTCATTGGTCGAGAAAGCCGATGTTCACGCAGTACTTGCTGGTTATGCTCCAGCACTACCCGCCAACCATTCCCCCAATTACCGTCCAACGCCTGCACCAGCACCGGTTGGGTTTGCAGCATGGCATGGCTGCGCGCACTGCGCAGTGCTTGCGCCAAATCGCGGGCCGCTGCCGCCCGGTGTAGGTCATCGCTCATCGTTGCGTAGGCCGGTATACCGAGCTGTGTCAGCAAGACGGCCACAGCTAAGGCCGACAACATTTGAATCAGTGTTACGCCACGTTGCTTCACCGTGCATTCCTCCCTGGAAGTGCTTGGCTATAGCTTCACGTCCGCTGCCCAAGCGGTCTAGTCGGCCAGGTTCAAGGCTATCGCGGGAAAAGTCGCAGGAGGCGCAGGGATGCACGCAAGGCAACGGGGCATGACGCTTCTGGAGGTGCTGTTGGCAGTGGTGGTTGTGGCCGTGGGCATGTTCGCAACAGCAGCGATGCAGTTGCAGGCATTGCAGGCTGCGGACGGCGCGCGCCGTGATGGGCAGGCGGCTATGGCGGCGCACAGTGAGCTTGAGCGGAGGCGGCGATGAGCCACCGTCAGAGTGGGTTCGGTCTGCTTGAGGTGGTGATGGCGCTGGCCATTGGGCTAATGCTGCTGGCGGCGGCCAGCCAGCTCTTTGCCTCGGCACACCAGACCTGGCGCCTGCAAAGTACGGCGGTGCGTATGCAGGATGAAGCACGTCAGGCGTTGTTGCGTATGGCACAGGATATCCGCATGGCAGGCATGTTCGGCTGCCTGCGGATTCAGCCACGAGACTTCAAAGCCCCGGGCTCGCAGCAGGCTTTCGCCCGCCCGTTGGAAGTCGATTCCACGACTCTCAGCCTGGTTGTGGCGGAGCTTCCCGGACATGCAGGTAAGTCTGAATGGTTTTTGCACACTGACTGCATCGAGAAAGTCAGCGTGGATGAGAACCCAGAAGAGGGCTATCCACTGGCGTTCCCAATCAGCAGGTACGTCTACCAGCTCCAAGGCAATCAGCTGAAATTCAAGCGAAGAAAGAGCTTTCAGCCGTTGGTTGAGAATGTCAAAGAGGCGAGTTTCAAACTCGTGCAAACGCCGCAGGGCGAAAGGGTAGATATCGCGCTGACGTTATACGAGCCCGCGCTCAAGCTCGAACAGCGCCATGAGTTGAGTGTGGCGCTGCGTAACCCGGTGCCGAGTTCATGAAGCGACAACGCGGTGTCGTGCTGCTGTTGGCGTTGGTACTGAGCCTGCTGCTCGGCTTGCTCACAGCCTCTGCCTTGCGTGATGCCTTGGTGGAGACGCGCATGGCCGGCTACCTGCGCGATGGCCTGCTGGCGTTCGAAGAGGCAGAGGCCACATTGCAGGCCGGTGCAGATGAACTGCTGCGGGCACCTCCAGGCCAATGCCAGATGTGCCTGCCCCCGCCCCACCCGCACGATTTGACTGGGCAGTGGCAGGGCAGCAAAAGCGGCTACTTCCAGATCCAGCATCTAGGCATGAGCGAGCGCGCTGCGCACATGCCGGAAGGGCCGCAAGTTGCTTTGTACCGGGTAACCGCCGTCAGCCGGCAAGCACAAGCCCGGCAGGTTCTGGAAGCCGTCTACGCCGTGGCCGGCGACACAATCCAGCGCATCACCTGGCGCCAAAGACTGAGAGGAGACTGACATGCAGCAAGGCTTGAGCCTGATCGAGTTGTTGATTGTGCTGGCCGTGACCGGCATTCTGGCAGCCATTGCCTACCCCAGTTACAGCGACCAGCTTCGGCGAGCCGCGCGCAGCGAAGTGGTTGGCCTGCTGCACGATGCCGCCATGCGCCTGGAGCGCCACCGCGTGCGCACCGGCCAATACGCCGAAGGCGACCCGGCCTTGCCCGACGGCACCCGCTATTACAGCCTGCAGGCCCAGCGCGACAGCGACACCTTCACGCTGCGCGCCCGGCGGCTGCCGCATGGGCTGATGGCGCAGGACGGCTGTGGCGACTTCCAGCTTGACCAGGCCGGCGTGCAGCGCAATCCGGGTGCTGTTGAACACGGCGCCCACTGCTGGGGAAGCTGAAGGTTGAATGATGCCCCGTGCATCGCGGTTTTACTTCAGGTGTTGGATCGACAGATGAGCAAGCAAGTAGTGGTGGTCGGTGGCGGGGTGATCGGCCTGCTGACGGCGTTCAACCTGGCGGCGAAGGTCGGGCAGGTGGTGGTGTGTGACCAGGGCGAGGTCGGCCGTGAGTCGTCATGGGCCGGTGGTGGCATTGTTTCGCCGCTGTACCCGTGGCGCTACAGCCCGGCGGTGACCGCCCTGGCGCACTGGTCGCAGGACTTTTATCCACAGCTGGGCGAGCGTTTGTTCGCCAGCACCGGTGTCGACCCCGAAGTGCACACCACCGGCCTGTACTGGCTGGACCTGGACGACGAGGCCGAAGCGCTGGCCTGGGCCGAGCGCGAACAGCGGCCGCTGAGTGCCGTGGATATCTCGGCGGCGTATGATGCGGTGCCGGTGCTGGGCCCGGGCTTCAAGCGCGCCATTTACATGGCTGGCGTGGCCAATGTGCGCAACCCGCGCCTGGTCAAGTCGCTGAAGGCGGCGTTGCTGGCGCTGCCGAACGTAACCCTGCGCGAACACTGTCAGATCACCGGCTTCGTTCAGCAAGACGGGCGTGTGGCCGGTGTGCAGA
Source organism: Pseudomonas sp. NBRC 111133 (assembly GCF_001320605.1). Lineage (NCBI taxonomy): Bacteria > Pseudomonadati > Pseudomonadota > Gammaproteobacteria > Pseudomonadales > Pseudomonadaceae > Pseudomonas > Pseudomonas sp. NBRC 111133. The sequence goes on from NZ_BCBJ01000122.1 coordinate 14,690, forward strand.
CGGCTGATGGCGTGCTGGCGGCGGATGAGGTGGTGCTCAGTGCGGGCGCCTGGAGTGGCGACCTCTTGCGTACCCTTGGCCTTGAGCTGCCGGTGGAGCCGGTGAAGGGTCAGATGATTTTGTTCAAGTGTGCCGAAGACTTCTTGCCGAGCATGGTGCTGGCCAAGGGGCGCTATGCAATCCCGCGTCGCGATGGGCACATTCTGGTCGGCAGTACGCTGGAACATGCCGGGTATGACAAAACCCCGACCGGGGATGCGCTGGAAAGCTTGAAGGCGTCGGCGGTGGAGTTGTTGCCTGAGCTTGAGGGGGCCACCGTGGTTGGGCACTGGGCGGGACTGCGGCCGGGGTCGCCGGAAGGTATTCCGTATATCGGGCCGGTGCCGGGGTATGCGGGGTTGTGGCTGAACTGCGGCCATTACCGCAACGGGCTCGTGCTGGCGCCGGCTTCGTGCCAGTTGTTCACCGACCTGTTGACCGGGGCCGAGCCTATCATCGACCCGGCGCCGTATGCGCCAGAAGGGCGTTTGGGCTGAAATCGCCGGGGCTGCAAAGCAGCCCCAAGAAGTCAACGCGGTGCCTGCAGGTGCCTGTTGGGGTAATGCTGTTCATACACCTTGCACACCCGCAGCACCTGCTCATCGGCAAAGCGCCCGGCTACCACCTGCAGCCCCACCGGTAATCCTTCGTGGGTAAACCCACAAGGCACCGAAGCCGCCGGCTGCTGGGTCAGATTGAAGGGATAGCTGAACGGCGTCCACTCCATCCACTGCGCCATCCCCGACCCAGGCGGCACGTTGTGCCCGGCTTCGAATGCCACCAGCGGCAGCATCGGCGATACCAGCACGTCATAGCGCTGGTGGAAGGCATTCATCTGCGCAATCAGCGCCGCCCGTGCTTCCAGCGCCTGGGTGTATTCGCCAAGGCCGATCCTGGCGCCTTGCTCGGCAATCCAGCGTAGCCCGGGGTCAAGCAATGCTCGCTGTTCATCGCTCAAGGCACTGGCCAACCGCGCCGCGCCGGCAAACCACAGGGTATTGAAGGTTTCCAGCGGGTCGCTGAACCCCGGGTCCACCTCTTCCACCTGCGCGCCCAGCCGTGCCAGGCGCTGCACTGCTTGCGCTACCAGTGCCTGGATTTGCGGGTCGACCTGCACGTAACCGAAGTTGGCACTGTAGGCGATGCGCAGGCCGCTCAGGTCTTGTTGCTGGCCCATCCACGGCGCCTGCCGTGGTGCGCCGGCCAGCCCGTCGCGGGCATCGGGGCGGGCGACGCAGTCGAGCATCAGTACCGCGTCGTCTACGGTACGCGTCATCGGCCCCAGGTGCGACAGCACGGTCATGGCGCTGGCCGGCCATTGCGGCACATAGCCGAAGGTCGGTTTGATGCCGAAGGTGCCGGTAAAGGCACACGGGATACGAATCGAGCCGCCGGCATCGCTACCCTGGTGCAGCACCCCCAGGTTCAGTGCAGCGGCGGCCGCAGCCCCCCCGGACGAGCCTCCGGCAGTCAGCCTGGTATCCCAGGGGTTGCGGGTGATGCCGTACAGCGGGTTGTCCGTCACCCCCTTCCAGCCGAACTCCGGCGTGGTGGTCTTGCCCACCAGCACTGCGCCGGCTTCACGCATGAACGCGGTGAAGGGGGCATCGACGTCCCACGGCCCAGCGCCGGAGGTGGTGCGGGACCCTTTGCGGGTGGGCATGCCACGGGTCAGGGTCAGGTCTTTGATCGAGGCGGGTACGCCATCCAGCCGGCCACAGGGCTCGCCCCGTTGCCAGCGCTGCTCGCTGGCGCGGGCGGCGGCGCGAGCACCTTCACCGTCGACATGGCAGAAGGCGTTGACTGCCGGATTGTGCAGGTCGATGCGCGTCAGCACGTCGTCGACCACCTCGACCGGCGACAGCTGACGACGCTGGTACAGTTCGAGCAATTCGACGGCGGTGAACTCACCCAACGCGGTTTTCTGGGGCATCTCAACGGGCTCCCGGGTTGGCGGCCTGGAACATGGCACGCAGCAGGACGTCACAGCCGTCAGCCAGGTCTTGCGGCGCGGCATTTTCGATTTCGTTGTGGCTGATGCCACCCTCGCATGGCACGAAGATCATCCCGGCCGGGCCCAGCTCGGCGAGGAAGATGGCATCGTGGCCGGCGCCACTGACGATATCCATATGGCTCAGGCCCAGCGTGCGTGCGCCCTGGCGCACGGCGTCCACGCACTGCTCGGCGAAGTACAGGGGCGGGAAGTCGGCGGTCGGGGTCAGCTGATAGCTCAGCCCGTGCCTGGCCGTGCTGCTTTCGATGGCCGTGCGTACTTCGTTCACCATGGCAGCGAGGTGCCCGGGGTCGAGGTGCCGCAAATCGATGGTCATGTGTACCTGGCCGGGGATGACGTTGCGCGAGCCCGGGTGCAGGGTCAGGCAGCCGACTGTGCCGCAGGCATGTGGCTGGTGGGCGTGGGCCACGCGGTTGACCGCAGCCACCACCTCGGCCGCACCAACCAGGGCGTCCTTGCGCAGGTGCATCGGGGTGGGGCCGGCATGGGCCTCGACACCGGTCAGCACCAGATCGAACCATTTCTGGCCCAGGCAGCCTTGGACAACCCCGATGGTAGTGCGCTGATCCTCCAGCACCGGGCCCTGCTCTATATGTGCTTCGAAGTAGGCACCGACGGCATGCCCGGTGGGCACACGCGGGCCGGCGTAACCAATGCGCTGCAGCTCGGCGCCGACCGACAGGCCCTGGTCGTCGACCTTATCAAGGGTTTCCTGCAGGCCGAACTTACCGGCGAACACACCCGAGCCCATCATGCAGGGCGGGAAGCGCGAGCCTTCTTCGTTGGTCCACACCACCACTTCCAGGGGCGCTTCGGTGGTCAGGTCGAGATCGTTCAGGGTGCGGATCACTTCGAGGCCAGCCATGACGCCATAGCAGCCATCGAACTTGCCACCGGTGGGTTGGGTGTCGATGTGGCTACCGGTCATCACGGGGGGCAGGGCAGGGTTGCGGCCGGGGCGGTGGGCGAAGATGTTGCCGATGGCGTCGATGCTGACGGTGCAGCCGGCTTCTTCGCACCAGCGCACGAACAGGTCGCGGGCCTGGCGGTCGAGGTCGGTCAGCGCCAGGCGGCATACGCCGCCCTTGGCGGTGGCGCCGAGCAGGGCCAGGTCCATCAGCGATTGCCACAGGCGCTCGCGGTTGACCTGCGAACCTTGGCCGAGCACGTGCTGTGAGGGATCGATGCGGGTGTTCATGGGCGTTCTCCTTTCAGGCGCTCAGGGCCAGGTAACGGTTTTTGATGCTCGGGTCCTCACGGAACTGCGCCGCGCTGCCCTGGTAGGCGACCCGGCCCTGCTCCAGCACGTAATGGCGGTCGGCAAGGGCATCGCAGACCATCAGGTTCTGTTCCACCAGCAGGATTGATAGGCCCTCGTCCTTGATGCGCCGCAGGATCTTCACCAGCTCGTCGACAATCACCGGGGCCAGGCCTTCGGTGGGTTCATCGAGGATCAGCAGCTTGGGGCCGTTGAGCAGGGCGCGGGCGATGGCCAGCATCTGCTGCTCGCCACCGGACAGCGCGAAACCACCATTGCGGCGCCGCTCCTTGAGCCGTGGGAACATGCTGTAAACGTCTTCCAGCTGCCAGCGGCTGGTTTTGCGCACGGCAATTTTCAGGTTCTCCTCGACGCTGAGCTGGCGGAATATGCCGCGGTGTTCGGGCACCAGGGCAATGCCGAGCCGGGCGATATCGAAAATTTCGCGGCCCACCAGTGGCTGGCCGTTGAAGCTGATCTGCCCCTGCCGTGGGCGGACGATGCCGAGGATGCTGCGCAAGGTGGTGGTCTTGCCCGCACCGTTGCGCCCAAGCAGGGTTACCAGTTCACCGGCCTCGACCTTGAGCGAAACCCCTTCGAGCACATGGCTCTTGTCGTAGTAGGCGTGGATCGAATCGACGTTGAGCATCAGGCGGCCTCTCCAAGGTAAGCGGTGCGAACGCGCTCGTCGTTGCGCACCTGTTCAGGGGTACCCTCGACCAGAATCTGACCGTGGCTCATCACCGTGATGCGCTGGCTGATCGACATGACGATGCTCATGTTGTGCTCGATCAGCAGCACGGTATGGTCGCGGCCAAGGTCGCTGATCAGGTCGGTCATTACCGGGATATCGTCGATACCCATGCCCGAGGTGGGCTCGTCGAGCATCAGCAGGGTGGGCCTGGCGCAGATCGACATGCCCACTTCCAGTACCCGTTGCTGGCCGTGCGACAGCTCACCGGCCAGGGTTTCGGCGCGGGCGCTCAGTTTCAGGCGCTCCAGCACCTGGTCGGCGGTGTTCCAGTGGCTGCGCTTGTGCTCGACACTGCGCCAGAAGTTGAGCGCGCCCAGGCCATCACGGCCTTGGGCGGCCAGGCGCAGGTTTTCGCGCACGGACAGGTTCTGGAACAGGCTGGTGAGCTGGAACGAACGGGCCATACCCAGTGCCACCCGCCCGTGGGATGGCTTGCGGATGATGTCCTGGCCGTTGAACAGGATCTTGCCAGCGGTGGCCTGGCGCTCGCCGGTCAGGCAGTGGAACAGGCTGGTCTTGCCGGCGCCGTTGGGGCCGATGATGGTGTGGATGGTGCCGGCGCGCACTTTCAGGTCAACGCCCGCAACCGCCTTGAACGGCCCGTAGGCCAGCTCCAGCTGGCGGGTTTCCAGGAGGTAGTCGCTCATCACAGGGTCTCCTTGGTCTTGGCCTGGGGTTTGTCGTTGGCGTTGCGGGTGGCCAGCAGGCGTTTGCCCAGTTCGGCCAGGCCACCCCACAGGCCGCCACGCATGAACACCACGACGAGGATCAGGATGACCCCCAGCAGCATCAGCCAGCGTGGCCACAGCTCCGACAGCACGTCGCCCAGCAGCACGATGGCGCCGGCCCCCAGCAGCGAGCCGAACAGCGAGCCGGTGCCGCCGACGATGGTCATGATCAGGATGTTCTCGCTCATCATCAGGTCGATGTTCGACAGCGGTGCAAAGTGCAGCAGCATGGCGTACAGCGCTCCGGCGATACCGGTGATGGCGCCCGACAGCATGAACACCAGGATCTTGAAGTGGCGGGTGTCGTAGCCGATGGCGGCGGCGCGGGTTTCGTTCTCGCGGATGGCCAGCAGGGTGCTGCCGAACGGCGAGCGGATGACCCGCAGGGCTGCGGCGAAGATCAGCAGGAACAGCACCGCCACAAACACATAGAAGTGCCGCGGGTCGGCCAGGTCGACCAGCACATGGCCGGCGATTTCGATGTTCGGCCGGGGCACATCGAGCAGGCCGTTGTCACCGCCGGTCCAGCCGCTGAGGGTGTAGGCCAGGAAGTAGGCCATCTGGCTGAAGGCCAGGGTCAGCATGACGAAGTAGATGCCGGTGCGGCGAATCGCCAGTGCGCCCACCAGCAATGCCAGGAAGGCGCCAAACACGGCAGCCCCCAGCAGCGCGGCGAACATGCCCCACTGCAGGTGGATCATCAGCAGCGCCGCGCCATAGGCGCCCACGCCAAAGAAGATGCCCTGGCCGAACGACAACAGGCCGGTGTAGCCCAGCAGCAGGTTGCAGGCCAGCGCGGCCAGGGCAAAGATCAGTATCTCGGTGGCCAGGGTGGCCGACGGCAGCAGCAGTGGCAGCGCCACCAGGCTGGCAACCACCAGCAACAGTAGCGCCGGGGCGCGGCCCTTAGCGACTGGCAATGGATTTTTCTCGCTCATCTCAGGCTCTCCCGAACAGGCCATAGGGACGGACCAGAATCACGGCGGCCATGGCGCCGTAGATCATCAGGCTTGCACCTTGCGGCCAGAGGCTGGTCATCATGCTTTGCACCACACCTACCAGCAGGCCGCCAACCAGCGCACCGCCGAACGAGCCCATGCCGCCGATCACCACCACCACGAAGGCAATGCCGAGAATTTCCGGGCCGACGAAGGGTTGCGCACCCCGTAGCGGGGCGAACAGCACACCCGCCACGCCGGCCAGGCCCACGCCCAGGGCGAAGGTCAGGGAAAACAGGCGGAAAATATTTGTGCCCAGCAGCGACACGGTTTCGGTGCTTTCGCTACCTGCCCGCACCAGTGCGCCGAAGCGGGTGCGCTCCAGCAGCAGCCACAGGCCAAGGCCGATCAGCGCGGCGAAACCGATCAGGAACAGGCGGTAGTAGGGGTAGATGAAGTCACCGAGGATCAGCACCCCGCGCAGCTCGGGCGGTACCGCAATGTTCTTGCCCACCGGGCCCCAGATCAGCACCGAGGCTTCCTGGATGATCAGCGCGATGCCGAGGGTGACGAGGATCTGGAAGGTGTGAGGCAGGTGGTAGATGCGCTTGATCAACAGGCGCTCGACCGCCCAGGCCAGGGCAGCCACCACGAGCGGTGCAATCAGCAGTGCCAGCCAGAAGTTGCCGGTGATGGCCACGGCGGTGTAGCACAGGTAGGCGCCCAGCAAGAAGAACGCGCCGTGGGCGAAGTTGACGAAGTTGAGCAGGCCGAAAATGATCGTCAGGCCCACGGCGATGAGGAAGTAGATCATCCCCAGGCCCAGGCCGTTGAGCAGTTGGAACAGGTACAAATCGAGCATGAGCGTGCCCTCGACAGCGCGCGGTGCGGCTGCCTGTACGAGAGTGTGTGACTAACGCCGTGGCTTCAGGCCAGAGCGCAACCGGTGTGGTCGACCTCGACGAACGAACGGCCCGAGCTGATGACTTCGGCCAGGTCGTCTTCGTCGCGCATCTGCCCCTGAGGCTTGCCGCGCAGCAGGTAGTAATCCTTGAGTACCTGATGGTCGCCAGGGCGGATCAGTTCTTCGCCGGTCGGGCCTTGGAAGCGCATGCCCTGCAATGCCGCAGACACGGCGGCACCCTCCAGGCTGCCAGCTTTGATGATGGCCTCAAGCATGACCTTGGTGCCGATATAGTCGGCAGCCAGCGGGTAGTTGGGGTTGATGCCATAGGCCTTGCGGGTGGCGGCAACCAGTTGCTTGTTCAGCGGGGTATCGACCTGGTGCCAGTACTGGGCACCCAGGTACACGCCTTCGAGCACGTCGCTGCCCAGCTCCTGGAACTGGTCGAGGCCGGCAGACCACACCATCAGTACTTTCATGCGGTCCTTGATGCCGAAGTTGACGGCTTGGCGCAGGGCATTGGAGGCCTGGCTGCCGAAGTTGAGCAGCACCAGCACATCGGGTTTGGCGGCGATGGCGTTGGTCAGGTAGCCGGAGAACTCCTGCTCCTGCAGCGAGTGGTAGCTGTTGCCGATGTGTTCCACGCCAAGCTCGGCAAACACCTTGCGGGCGTTGTCCAGCAGGGCGTCGCCGAACACGTATTGCGGGGTGATGGTGTACCAGCGTTTGGCCTCGGGCAGCTGGCGGCTCATGGGCACCAGGGTTTCGCGGATGGCGCCGTAGGTGGGCACCGACCAGCGAAAGGTCGAGGCGTTGCAGTCTTTACCGGTGATTTCGTCGGCGCCCACAGGCGTCATGAACACGCCGCCGGCCTTGTGGATTTCCTTCGACACCGCCAGTGCCGAAGACGACAGTGTGCAGCCCTGGAAGAAGCGTGCGCCATCCTGGCCGATGGCTTCCTGTACCTTGCGCACCGCCTTGCCGGCGTTGCCTTCGGTGTCGATGACCTTGTACTTGAGCGGGTGGCCGAGCAGCTGCGGGTACTCGGCGATGGCCAGGCGCGACCCCATGTCGGCGTACTTGCCGTAACTGGCGAAGGCGCCCGACATGGACTTGAGCCCATAGAAGGTCAGCGGTTGGTCGGCGAATGCCCGGTGCGCTCCCAAGGGGAGGCTACCTAAGGCACCCAGGGCAAGGCCTGCCTTGAGCAGGGTACGTCTTTGCATGAGTAACTCCTTGGTTGTGGTTATTAGGCAGGAGTGGCAATGACAAAGCGGGTACGGCCGGGCCTGTGTGCAGGCCTCTTTCCAGGCGCATCAGTGGTGGTGGTCGAACTCCAGCAGGAAGTTGCGGGCAACCTCGCCTTCCAGCGCGGTCATGTGGTGCTCGGCGTCGCACATGTGCTCATGCATCAGCCGGCGTACAGCGGGTTCGTCGCTGGCGCGCAGGGCGGTCAGCAGTTGCTTGTGGTAGTCGATGTTGGCGGCGGCGAACTGCTGGCGCTTGGGCAGGTAGGCCTTTTTCAGCACCACCAGGTCGCGCAGCAGGTCGTTGAGGAACACCGCCATGAACCGCAGCAACGGGTTCGGGCAACGGTCGGCCAGCAGCGTGTGGAATTCCAGCTCTGCCAGGCGTTGCTCGCGCTGGCCTTCCTCGCTGTCTTCCGGTGCGCTGCAGAAGTCGATGTTGGCCTGCAGCGCGGCGTAGTCGGCTTCGCTCAGCTTGCCCATCACCGACACCGCCAGCTCGACCTCGATGACTTTGCGCAGCTGGTAAACCTGCTCGCCGTCCAGGTGCTGGAAGTGCAGGTAATTGCGCAGCGCGCGGCTGGCCGGCTCGGTACCTACTTCATTGAGGTAGGCGCCGCCTGTCGGGCCGGTACGGGTACTGACCAGGCCTTCGACTTCCAGTGCCTTGAGCGCTTCGCGGGCGGTGCCCTTGGAGCACTCGAAATGCTCCATCAGCTCACGCTCGGTGGGCAGGCGGTCACCGGGGTGCAGCGCTTCGGTGACGATCGAGCGCTTGACCGATTCGACGATCACATCGGACAGCTTCTGGCGCTTGCGTTTGGGTTTGAGCATTTCGCTATTTTTCATATTTATGCGGATAAATAGGATTTAGCGAGTTTTGCCAGGCTGGGTCAATGCTGATGGCGGGGAAGGGGTCGTAATTGGTGCGAAAGGGTCGGGAAGGGATAAGTGATGCTGGGTTCACAGGCCTCTTCGCGGGCATGCCCGCGAAGGGATTCAGGTGATACTGGCTCAGCCTTGGCGGCCAGGGCCTTGTTGCAGGTGTGCCTGGCTGCAATACCACTCATTGCCCTGCTGCAGCGCCCGGTCGTTGGGCAAATGCACGCCACAATGGGCACAGCGCACCATCTTCAGCGGCGCATCCAGCTTCGCCTCGGGGTGCGATTGCTGGCTGACTTTGAACTTGCGCCACAGCCAGAACGCGGCGGCGATCAGGGCGATCCAGAAAAGTAGGCGAACCATGGTGTCCAGCTTGTCGGTTGAAGAAGCCGACAGTCTAGGACGCGGCCAATAAAAAAGGGAGGCCCAAGGCCTCCCTTTCATTTACCGCTGTGTGTCAGTCAAACAGACCAAAAGTCATGTAGCTGAACCAGGAGCGGTCTTTCTCGGCTTCTTTCGGGCCTTCCGGCACGATCGGGTCGCCGTTCTCGTCCTTCGGCAGCAGCTCTTGCGGCATCTCGTCGCGCGCGTCCTGGAACTGCTTGACCACGTCCTGGTTGGCGCGGGTTTCGCCCGGCGGCAGCGGGGTGTCGGTTTCGATCAGGCCCAGGGTGGCCTTGGACAGCCAGCCGCGGCCGTCAGACTCGGTCTGCTTGGGCTGGAACTCGCCATCGACCAGGCTCGGGTGGTCCGGGTAGTTGAGCTTGAGGGTTTCCAGGCTGCTGGCGGCCAGCTCGTCCAGGTGCATCTTCTGGTACGACTCGACCATCACCGCCAGGCCGTCACCGACCGAGGGGGTTTCCTGGAAGTTTTCGACCACGTAGCGGCCACGGTTGGCGGCGGCCACATAAGCCTGGCGGCTCAGGTAGTAATCGGCCACGTGGATTTCATACGAGGCCAGCAGGTTGCGCAGGTAGATCATGCGCTGCTTGGCGTCTGGCGCGTAGCGGCTGTTGGGGAAGCGGCTGGTCAGCTGGGCGAACTCGTTATACGAGTCGCGGGCGGCACCCGGGTCACGCTTGGTCATGTCCAGCGGCAGGAAACGCGCCAGCAGGCCACGGTCCTGGTCGAACGAAGTCAGGCCCTTGAGGTAGTAGGCGTAGTCCACGTTCGGGTGCTGCGGGTGCAGGCGGATGAAGCGCTCTGCGGCCGACTTGGCAGCCTCGGGCTCGGAGTTCTTGTAGTTGGCGTAGATCAGCTCGAGCTGCGCCTGGTCGGCATAGCGGCCGAACGGGTAGCGCGATTCCAGAGCCTTGAGCTTGTTCACGGCGCTGGTGTAGCTGGAGTTGTCCAAGTCAGCTTGCGCCTGCTGGTACAGCTCGGCTTCGCTGAGGTTCTCGTCAATGACCTCTTTATTGGAGGAACAGGCCGCGGTAAGCCCGAGGATGGCGATCAGCAGCAGGTGTTTCACTTGCATGGCGGCTTGCGTCCCTTTGACGGCCGCTGTCTTGGGCGGTGCCGTCCTGTTATGATGAGCGCCCCGGCCAACCCCGGGACAAAAGAAGCCGTATTTAACCACAAGCTCGCAGCCGAAACCAAAGGCTGTGCGCCCGCCGAATCGAGCATGTCCGAGATCATTCAACTTAGCGCAGAGGTACCGTCCGATCTGGGCGGTCAACGCCTCGACCAGGTCGCCGCCCAATTGTTCGCCGAGTACTCGCGTTCGCGGCTTACTACGTGGATCAAAGAAGGCCGCCTGACGGTCGATGGCGCCGTCGTGCGTCCTCGCGATACCGTTTATGGTGGCTCCGTGCTTGCTCTGGAGGCCGAGCAAGAGGCCCAGGGCGAGTGGATCGCAGAAGACATCGAGCTGGATATCGTCTACGAAGACGACCACATCCTGGTGATCAACAAGCCTGCGGGCCTGGTTGTGCACCCGGCCGCCGGCCATGCCAGCGGTACCCTGCTCAATGCGCTGCTGCACCACGTGCCAGACATCATCAACGTGCCGCGTGCCGGTATCGTTCATCGCCTGGACAAGGACACCACGGGCCTGATGGTGGTGGCCAAGACCTTGCAAGCGCAGACCAAGCTGGTTGAGCAGATGCAAGCCCGCAAGGTCAGCCGCATCTATGAGTGCATCGTGATTGGCGTGGTGACCTCCGGTGGCAAGATCGATGCCCCGATCGGCCGCCACGGCGGTATGCGTCAGCGCATGGCCGTCACCGACGGCGGCAAGCCGGCGGTCAGCCACTACCGTGTGCTCAAGCGCTTCCGCTCGCACACCCATGTGCGGGTCAAGCTGGAAACCGGCCGTACTCACCAGATTCGCGTGCACATGGCCCATGTCGGCTTCCCGCTGGTGGGCGATCAGACGTACGGTGGGCGCTTCCGCATTCCGCCGGCTGCCAGCCCAACCATGGTTGAGGCGGTGAAAACCTTCCCGCGTCAGGCTCTGCATGCGCGTTTCCTCGCCTTGGCCCACCCGATTACCGGTGAAGTCATGAAGTGGGAGTCGCCACTGCCGGATGACTTCCTCTGGTTGCTGACGCTGCTGAACGAAGACCGCGAGAGCTTTATCGGATGAGTGGCCTGACGCAGTCGCTGTTGTTTCCCGACTGGCCGGCCCCGGCCTCGGTTCGCGCCTGTGTCACCACCCGTCAGGGCGGCGTCAGCCTGCCGCCCTACGAAACCTTCAACCTTGGCGACCACGTAGGGGATGAGCCTGCGGCGGTCGCCGAGAACCGCCGTCGCCTGAGCGGCGAATTCGCCATCCAGCCGGCCTGGCTCAAGCAGGTGCATGGGCTGGTAGTGGCGGATGCCGACCCGGCCGTGGTGGCCGAGGCCGACGCCAGCTGGACCGACCGGCCAGGCGTTGCCTGTACCGTGATGACCGCCGATTGCCTGCCTGCGCTGTTCTGCGACCGGGCGGGGACGCGCGTGGCAGCAGCGCATGCGGGCTGGCGCGGGTTGGCCGGTGGCGTGCTGGAAGCCACGCTGGACCGCCTGGCGCTGCCGCCAGAAGAGGTGCTGGTGTGGTTGGGGCCGGCCATTGGCCCGCAGGCCTTCGAAGTAGGGCTGGAAGTGCGTGAAGCCTTTACGGCGGTGCATCCGGAAGCGGCCCGTGCTTTTGTCGAGGGTGAGCGGCCGGGCAAGTTGATGGCGGATATCTACGAGCTGGCGCGTATTCGCCTGGCTGCCCGTGGGGTGACCGCTGTGTATGGTGGCGGATTGTGCACGGTCAGCGATGCGCGGTTCTTCTCTTATCGCCGTACCCCGCAGGGTGGGCGGTTTGCATCGTTGGTCTGGCTGGACCCGCGCTAGCCTGTACC
>NZ_BCBJ01000123.1:0-14036 GCF_001320605.1 Pseudomonas sp. NBRC 111133
GCGGGTTTACCCGCTAATGCCCCAGCGACAATCCAACAGGTTGACCCCGGTCAACCCCGCTACGCTTGAATCTTCCAGAATCAGCCTTATCTATAAGGTCATCTCAGGCAGGTTTCTTCATAAACAGGCGCTGTCCATCGCTCCGACCTGCCCTTTAAAGGAAGGTACACCATGCGAATAGACCGTTTGACCAGCAAGCTGCAACTTGCAATATCCGATGCCCAATCCCTGGCCGTTGGCATGGACCACCCCGCCATCGAGCCCGTGCACCTGCTGCAGGCGCTGCTCGAACAGCAGGGCGGCTCCATCAAGCCCCTGCTGATGCAGGTTGGCTTCGACATCAACAGCCTGCGCCAAGGGCTTGTGAAAGAGCTCGACCAGCTGCCGAAGATCCAGAACCCCACCGGTGACGTGAACATGTCGCAGGACCTGGCGCGCCTGCTCAACCAGGCCGACCGCCTGGCCCAGCAGAAGGGCGACCAGTTCATTTCCAGCGAGCTGGTGCTGTTGGCCGCCATGGACGAGAACAGCAAACTCGGCAAACTGCTGCTGAGCCAGGGCGTGACCAAGAAGGCCCTGGAAAATGCCATCAACAACCTGCGCGGCGGCGCGGCAGTGAACGATGCCAACGCCGAAGAGTCGCGTCAGGCGCTGGACAAGTACACCGTCGACCTGACCAAGCGTGCCGAAGAAGGCAAGCTGGACCCGGTGATTGGCCGTGACGATGAAATCCGCCGTACCGTGCAGGTGCTGCAACGCCGCACCAAGAACAACCCGGTGCTGATCGGTGAGCCTGGCGTGGGTAAAACCGCCATCGCCGAAGGCCTGGCCCAGCGCATCATCAACGGTGAAGTGCCCGACGGCCTCAAAGGCAAGCGCCTGCTGGCGCTGGACATGGGCGCGCTGATTGCCGGTGCCAAGTACCGTGGCGAGTTCGAAGAGCGGTTGAAAGGCCTGCTGAACGAGCTGTCCAAGCAGGAAGGCCAGATCATCCTGTTCATCGACGAACTGCACACCATGGTCGGCGCCGGCAAAGGCGAGGGCGCCATGGACGCCGGCAACATGCTCAAGCCAGCCTTGGCCCGTGGCGAACTGCACTGCGTTGGCGCTACCACGCTGAACGAGTACCGTCAGTTCATCGAGAAGGACGCTGCGCTGGAGCGCCGCTTCCAGAAGGTGCTGGTAGAAGAGCCCAGCGAAGAAGACACCATCGCCATTCTGCGTGGCCTGAAAGAGCGTTATGAAGTGCACCACAAGGTGGCCATCACTGACGGCGCCATTATCGCTGCGGCCAAGCTCAGCCACCGCTACATCACTGATCGCCAGCTGCCCGACAAGGCCATCGACCTGATCGACGAAGCCGCCAGCCGCATCCGCATGGAGATTGACTCCAAGCCGGAAGTGCTCGACCGCCTTGATCGCCGCCTGATCCAGTTGAAGGTCGAATCGCAGGCACTGAAGAAAGAAGAAGACGAAGCGGCGAAAAAACGCCTGGAGAAGCTCACCGAGGAAATCGAGCGGCTGGAGCGTGAGTATTCCGACCTGGAAGAAATCTGGGCTTCGGAAAAGGCCGAAGTGCAGGGCTCGGCGCAGATCCAGCAAAAGATCGAGCAGGCCCGCCAAGAGCTGGAAACCGCCCGTCGAAAAGGTGACCTGAGCCGCATGGCCGAACTGCAGTACGGGGTAATCCCGGACCTGGAGCGCAGCCTGCAGATGGTCGACCAGCACGGCAAGACCGAGAACCAGTTGCTGCGTAACAAGGTGACCGAGGAAGAAATTGCCGAAGTGGTATCGAAGTGGACCGGTATTCCGGTGGCCAAGATGCTCGAAGGCGAGCGGGAAAAGCTGCTGAAGATGGAAGAACTGCTGCACCAGCGCGTGATTGGCCAGGGCGAGGCGGTAACTGCTGTGGCCAACGCCGTGCGCCGCTCGCGTGCCGGGCTGTCCGACCCTAACCGGCCAAGTGGCTCGTTCCTGTTCCTCGGCCCGACCGGTGTGGGCAAGACCGAGCTGTGCAAGGCGCTGGCCGAGTTTCTGTTCGACACCGAAGAGGCCATGGTGCGTATCGACATGTCCGAGTTCATGGAGAAACACTCCGTGGCTCGCCTGATCGGTGCACCACCAGGCTACGTCGGTTACGAAGAGGGCGGTTACCTGACCGAAGCGGTACGGCGCAAGCCTTACTCGGTGGTGTTGCTGGATGAGGTGGAGAAAGCCCACCCGGATGTGTTCAACGTGCTGTTGCAGGTGCTGGAAGACGGCCGCCTGACCGACAGCCACGGGCGCACCGTGGACTTCCGCAACACCGTGATCGTGATGACCTCCAATCTGGGCTCGGCGCAGATCCAGGAACTGGTGGGCGACCGCGAAGCGCAGCGTGCAGCGGTGATGGATGCGGTGGGTTCGCACTTCCGCCCAGAGTTCATCAACCGTATCGACGAAGTTGTGGTGTTCGAACCACTGGGCCGCGAGCAGATTGCCGGCATTACCGAAATCCAGCTGGGCCGCCTGCGCAGCCGCTTGCTGGAACGCGAACTGTCGCTGAGCCTGAGCCCGGAGGCGTTGGACAAGCTGATTGCCGTGGGTTACGACCCGGTTTATGGCGCACGGCCGCTGAAACGTGCCATCCAGCGCTGGATCGAAAACCCGCTGGCGCAGCTGATTCTGGCGGGCAAGTTCTTGCCGGGTACGGCGATCACCGCCAAGGTGGAAGGCGACGAAATCGTCTTTGGCTGATTCTGTTGCACCATGAGCCCCGCATTTGCGGGGCTTTTTTTGGCCGTTAACCTATACCGGCCCCAGTAAAATCGGGGTTTCGCGGATATTCTGGATAACCTGCTGAAATTTTTGAAATTTTTGCTTGCATCAATTTCCGAGTGCCCCTAATATACGCCGCGTTGTCAGGCACTAAGCGAATCACCAGCGACATCGGTGACCGCAAAACAACTTACAAATCAGTAAGTTGACTGAAAAAAAGTGGTTGACAAGCAAAACGAAGAATGTAGAATAGCCGGCCTCAGCAGCGACAACGCGAAAGCGAAGAAGCCAAAGAGCCCGAAGCGAACACAGTCTTCGGAGTAGCAAATCGGTAAGTTGTACCGAAGTTCAGTTCCGCGATAGCTCAGTCGGTAGAGCAAATGACTGTTAATCATTGGGTCCCTGGTTCGAGTCCAGGTCGCGGAGCCAATCTCGGGGTGTAGCGCAGTCCGGTAGCGCGCCTGCTTTGGGAGCAGGATGTCAGGAGTTCGAATCCCCTCACCCCGACCATTTTCCGGGTCGTTAGCTCAGTTGGTAGAGCAGTTGGCTTTTAACCAATTGGTCGTAGGTTCGAATCCTACACGACCCACCACTATTCACAGCGGTTCGTGATGTACTAGGAAGGGGGGCTTGCCAGCCAGTTTCTAGTCTTGCAGCCGTCTGGAGCGAACCTTAGGCTCGCTTCGGCGTGATGTCAATATGGAATAGCCCGCCGCTTATGGCGGGCTTTTTCGTCTCTGGCCCAAAAAACTCAATGACTTAGCGGATTCGCGTGCTACTCAGCACTGCGAAAACTCGCCTCGAGTGGCCCCCAAAACCCGCGCAGCCAAAGGCATGGCGCCAGTTTCCTAGCACCAGAGACCTGGGACAGTTCTGTCCTATCTGCCCTTGATCAGCTGTCGATGTAGTGGCTGATTGCCATTCGTCGACTCATAGCTTCGGGGAGGCGCGTGCGTTGTAGACCGTGCCTGCGTCAGCCGAATGAGATCGAGCAAAGGGTGTAGACCCTGTCGTCGATGCCATCAGGCTGAATAGAAGGCTGGGTTGAAAGAGATCTTCGGGCGGTAGCAAAGCACTGGCACAGATCTGCTTGAACTCAATCAGCAGATGTCCTGGTGCAGGGTCGCCACCTCCTTGATGATCTTGTTCGATCGCTCTTCGTCGACCAGGCTCTATGCGTTGTTCGCCTTCACCTAGTCGCGAGTTTGGTGCAGCACTGTCATCCACCCGCCGTACAAGACGTAATGCTCCCTGCTGCATGCTCCGCTCGTGCAACACGTCTCGCATGTGGTCATAGTCGGCCTCGATGTAGCTCATCGTGGTGGCGATGTTGGAATGGTTCAGCAGGTTCTTGGTGAGGTGGATGTTTCTTTCTGGCTGCTTCATCAGATCGGTTGCAAGCGTGTGCCTGAACCGGTGCGGAGTCATCCGAACCCCGAGCTTGACGATCAGCTTCTTGTACATCGCCTCGACTTGGTCGGAGTTCATTTCATGCCGCTTGTAATAGCGGGAGAAGCGATTGACGTTGAAGAGTTGGTCTTCGGCGGCGAAGCCAGCTCGAGCGGCTTCATCCAACAACCGACGCATATGAGGCGCAAGACCATCCATAATCGGGATCCGGAACTCCCGGTGGGTCTTCTCTGTTTCGCCTCGTACTAGGATGAGTTGGCGGTCCCAGTCGACATCCCGAAGCCGAATGCACAGTAGTGCGTTCAACCGGATGCCCGTGTAGTAGAAGATTTCGAACGTAGCGAGCCAGAACCACCCTGGCGTGATCCTGGCACGGCTGCCAGTCGATTCCTCTTGGTCAGCCAGGCTTCTGAGCCAGCGCCGCGCACGGAGGATCGCCTCGCCGTCAATGATTTTGCTCGGCCGCTTCGGTGCAATTACCGTCGTCTTCTTGAATGGGTTCACATCGGTGTTGGGAAGAATCCCGTACTCGATGCCATACCCCCATATGGTTCGGAGGTGATTGGAGTAGGTGTTCCAGCTGCGCTTCGATAGACCTCCGTCAATCAGCTTGTTCCTCAACGCGAGAACGCCACGTCGATCGATAGACTCCACATCGACAGCTTTGCCGAAGTTCTTTTCCAGCTTCTTCATTGCCGCGCCGTAGATTTTCGCACTGGCCGGCCGGAGGTCGTGATCGACTAGGTATTCCCGGAGCAGATTCTCGGGCGTCATTCGGCGGCCCCTTCCGTCACCCGTCTCAAGCTTGGGTTATTCATGGGCTGCTCGGGGAATATCAGCTTCGGGTCAAGAAGCAGGTAGCCCCTCAACTGCGTGGTCTTCCTTGGACCTATTACATCGTAGGTCCAAATGTTCAGCTGCTTGCTGGTCTTCTGGTGGCTCTTCTCTTTCTCAAAGGCGCGTTGAACATGCTGCCAGGCCGCTGTCCCAGGTTTACCGACGATCTTCTCAAGCTCCGGGTGCTCCAGCACATATCGCTTGAAGATCCCTGGGGTGACGAGCATTGCTGTGTCGTCGACGGTGTGAATCAGGGCCTTGGTGTCATTGATGATCAATTTATGGGAGGCGGCACCTGCTTTTACCCAAGCGATGAAAGCCCCTCCCAACGAACTACTCGTAGGCATTGTGGTTACATCTTTTTGTGCAGCATTCCTTGCTATGGCTGCTAGAGAATCGTCAGCCCGCCCTACCTCCTCTAGTCCTTGATGGGGAGGGGAGGCGGCTGCTGAGCCTTGGCTAGCACTTAGCTCTTCTGATGGCGCAGTGATATTACTATACAGTGACAGTAGTTCTTCACGCTCAGATGATTGGATTCCTTGGCTTGGAGCTGGCTGTACCAGCGCTCGGGGCCGCGCCGGCGGTTGAGGTGTGTCGTCACTGGTGTCGATGGGTTGTTCCGGTACCGCGCAAACTGTTTCTTCACTCGTACTCGGCTGCGTGACTACTTCCGGTTCCTGCTCCAGGGTGAGGGTGCCGGCGTACTGGGGAGGGCGATCGTCTGGATTGGGCCATACGAGTGCCGGCGAGATCTTCAAGAAGGTGAAGCTATTCTTCCAGCCGCGGCCATTATCGATGGTGGCTTTCCAGATCGCTTTATCCTGCGCGTTGGTCTGGATGATTGCCTGGTCCTGCAGCATGTTGAAGAACGGGGCATTGGAGGTTGGCACTCCCTCAATACCCTGGGTCAGCATGTATGCCCGGAGTTGATCTGCTGCAGGCTTACTCACCAGCCAAAGCGCATCCTGTGTCAGCCAGCCATCTGCAGGTCCGTCCTGGTGATTGAGCTTGAGTTTCTCCCGCACCAGGAAACGCAGGCCGTCGGCGAGTTGCCGCTGCAGTGATTGTTTGGGGGCTGTCAGCGCGCGCTCTGGATTTCCTCCCAGTTGCTGGGCAACGGAAGCTTTGTCTGCTTGGACCACAATTTCGCCGAGGATGCCGGCGTGCTCGTATTGACCTGCGAGGAGGTAGATCAGCTGCCTCCATAGTTCAGGAAAACCACTGAGCCAGTCGAGAATCCCGCTGTCCAGGACCTGCATATACACTAGGGCTGAAGCAGCACCGTGTAGCTGGTACTCCCTGCCTTTGACGTACTTGAACCGGTAGGGACGGCTGATCGGTCCATGCCACGGGTGCCACGCTCGGCCATCCTCGAGCTCCACGCGGAGGTCAACAGCGATCTTTCCCAAGTCGTGCAGCAACGCGCCGTACGCTGCGGCTGCGGTCCATGCCTCAGCTTGGGCCGACTGCGATTCCGGTGGCGCTCCGATCGGCAGAAGGTGCGTCTGACGGATCTTGAGGGCGTAAGCCATGATCTCCAGGCCATGGTCTAGGAGGCCCCCAAGGTGGGCATGGTGATGGTTTTCAGAAGCAGGGAGCAGCTGCACCAGCTCTGCGTAGCGCTCGAGCGGCTTGAGGTAGAGGGTGTTGAACTGAGCTCGTGAGAGCGAAGCCCGACGCCAGATATTCTCCAGGAGCTGCTGGCGGAGGGGGCTCTGCAGCAGAGCAGTAGCCTTCGCCGGCAGATGGAAGCCATGCGGTGAGGCTTCTGGCGTTGGTTTGGCCGAACGGCGGCCTAACCATGATAGGAGGTGCATAGGGTGCTCCATGGGTGTGCATGGAGCGGGCTTTTCTCCTAATGCCAAGATGGCATCAACGGAAAAGGGTATCTGAGAGGTTCTAGAATTCGTGGCAATGCGCCATCACTACATGCCGCGTGGCCTCAATGATGGACTTGAGTTAGGGGGGTTACGTGGAGCAGGTGGAGCAGGTTTCAGTTCATGCTTATATTGTTCAAGGCTGAGGCTACCAACAAGTTTTCCCGACGGCGAAACACCTAGAACCGTTAACATGCTTTCGGGTGAGACGTGACCACCTCCGCCGCGCCCATCTGCACTCCTGTAATATTGTAGTTGTTCAAGGTAGTTCATAAACTCAGGGTGAGTTATGCCCATGGAAAGAATATCAGCCAGGTCGGCGGACCGAGCATTCGGGTCAAAATATTTCTGGTTCCCGAGTCCTAATTTTTGCTCATTGGTTAGGCCTCCATATACAATCCAATGATGGTTGTAGTGGTTCAACTGATTTGCAGCTACGTCGTAGTCTGTGAAGATTGTTTTCTCTGCTGCGATCTCTGATTTGTCTCTCTTGAACTCTACAAGTACCAGTTTTTTATCTTTTCCGAAAATTCCATCGCCTGATGAACGCTCATGACGGCCTGCAATCGGCGCTGCGAAATCTAATCGACCGGCTGCGTTGAGTCTAAGGATGAAACCGTACTCGACTGTTTTTTCCCACCAAGTTGCTTGCATATTAAGCTCCTAGCGTTTCCTTTTGTCGGACTACGTCCGCCCTTTCGGGTAGGGCTTTTACCCTTGTGATCCATTCCATTATCCATTCAAGCCCATTTGCTTCTGAGCCATTTACCCTTTACTGCTGATGCAGGTGTTTCAAATTCTGCGCGACCTCCATAGCATCGTGGAGGACTCGTAGTATCTCAACGATTTGATCTGTCCCAGTTCGGTAAAACACGATATGTCGAGGTCTAATCACACGGCCGTCAGTCATCTGCAGCACGTTGAATGACAGATGCAGGCTGCGAAGGCCCGGGGAAAGCTCATCACGCATTTTGCTGTCTGCCGGCGTCGGCTGTTCAGCTAGGGCGAGGAGCGTCTCCTGCAGCAAGTCTTGATACCGATTCCTGACGGACTGACCGAGCCTCACCTCAGTGAAGCGAAGCGTATCGGCGATGTCGATGCATGCCTGGGGTGACATGCGAACCATGACCCTACTCATGCTTTATCGCCTGCTAGTCTTCCAAGATTGTCCAGGTAGGCTGCCAGATTGGACGGATCGATTTCATCGTACTGGCCTGCTTCGACCTGCATGATGCCTACTGATGTTGCGTTCCGCAGTGCTTCGAGCCTGGCTGCCTCAGCTGCTTCATGCTCAAGCAGCATCCGGATGCCTGCACGCACGACTTCGCTGAAGTTCTGGTACCGACCAGTGTTGACTAAATCATCAATGGACTGCTCCATCGGCTTTGGAACGACGACATTGTGGGTGGCCATGGATGTGAACCTGATGAGTGGTGATGGCGTTTTATGCCATACCTCTTGCGGAAATGCCAAAGGTGTCGTATATCTGATGGCAAGGTGCTCTCACAGAGCAAGGAGATGGAACATGACCACAGCCGCCAAACGATCGATTGCCTTCCGCTTGGGCCGGGCTCTGGGGAGCGTGGCGCGTTTCTTCATGCATGACATCAATCCGACAGTCCGTTGGGTTAAACGGGTATTCCTAGCAACGGTTATTGCGCTCATTTTAGCCAACTCGATCAGCTGGGTTATGTCGGTGCTACTGACAGTCTTTTCTCTGACTCTCGGTCTGTACGCACTTTCCAAAGTTGACCTCGGAAAGGTTGAGCTGTTTTCTGAGGATGAAGAGGCACCATACGGTCGGGATGTTTTTGAAAGACCGCTTGATTCTTATGGTAGGTCAGTTAAATAGATACTGGCTCAGTACTTGCTGTATCAAGCCAGTATCACCATGATGCGCTCAGCTCTTTGAGGCTCCTCCAGCAACCGACTTTACTCCGCCCTCAACCAGATTGCCTGCTTTTTGACCTGCCCTTTGCACTGCTCCAGTTCCTTCTGACAGTCCGCTAAGAATTGTACCTGTTTGCACTCCTGCCCAGCCAAGAGCTAGAACCCAAAAGGTTGGGAGAATGATAAACATCGAACCCATGACGAAGTTCAGAATCGCGTCTTGAGTCGTGGTGTTCAAGCCCATCACTGGATCAAAGGATAAGTGCGGCGAGCCCGAGCCATATAAAACGTCGATGATAGTGCTGTCGACCCATCTTGCCAGTTGAAACCAGAAATCTACAAATATTAAGGCGAACATTGTTACTGACATGGTCATGGCAACCTTCAGTTGATACGCTCCGATTATCAGTACCAGTGGAATGCAGATAACCATGGCCATCTTGAGGAAGGCCACTACCATCGGTAATGCTTGACGCACCATGTCCATAGCCGGGAAGAAGGCCAGCGAGCCTACGGCGACCCCCAGTGTACCCCCTGCACGAGCAAGGCCATTCCAGACGGTTCCGTCGATCTGTCCGCCATAGTCGGTGTAGACGTCGCCGTTGACCTGGCTGGATGGCGACACGAGCTGGCGAATCATCGAGTCGGTTACTTCCTCCTGGGACAGCCACTTTGCCCATCCGAGGAACTGGTTCAGCAGACTTGGGTCGACCTGGGCTTTCAGTCGGTCCCGTAGGCCGATGCTCCCATCTGACCACCACTGCTTGCAGGTGGGGTACCCACCGCCCCCGGTCACCTGAGGCATGCCATCATCTCGTTTCGTGTCATACGGCCAGGATGTACGTGGTGTTCTGGAGTAGTCCGTGTCGTAGTAACCAGCTGTATTCAGCAAGTAGTGGGACCCGATCCAGTTCAGGTCCTGCAGGGCCTTCTGGTCTTTGGCGATCGACCCAATGTCGGGCTGACGCATGAACAGGCGCGCGCGGGAAGGACCGAAGCAATCGTGGGTGAAGTCTGCCACCTCCTGCGCGAGCAGGGGGTTGCCGATCCTCATCGCGTCGACCTCCATGCGCATTTGCCTGAGATCCGTACCGCAAGGGATGGCTGCAACAGCACCGCTATTCAAACCCTTGGACAGCGCGTGAACGAGCGCCCACCACACCGGCACCTTCGCGCTCTTGCCGGCCAACGAGCTGAAGGTGGTGTTCCAGCCTGTCTCCGAGGGCGCCGGCGTCAGCACTTGGCACTGCTTCCCTCGCGCCTGATCGAACTGCAGAGTGTCAAACCCCACGGAGATGGCTGGCACAGCACACAGTGAAACGACCACGTATCCGACGTACAGCTGGGTTTCAATGCGAGCCAGGGACAGCACACCTTTGTTGCCTTCGTCGGCACCTTCTCCTCGTACCTTGATCCACTCACGGGCGACGATGATGATGAAGGGCAGGGCAAACAGCCCCGTGTCGGAGATCATGTCCCAGATCCCGTTGTTGATGATCCACCCTACCAGGGTGAGGTAATACTCCAGGTAGTCGTTTGTATAGAGCGTCATAGCACCTCCGACCAGGTGATTGGCGCCTTCGAGATTTCGATTATCACGAACAGCAGGAGCACCAAGAACTCGACCCGCTGAGCGCCTTTAGATGGTTGGCCATCCCCCGTTCCGGGCAGTCGCGCCTTGAGCTTCAACCAGGCGATGACGATGCTGCCGTAGAGGGCAAGTCGCCATAGCAGCAGTGGCAGGTAATTGCCCTCACGCCACTTCAGCCAAGTGTCGAAAACACCCAGGTGATTGACCGCGATGATGCCGAGCAACACGCTCAGCAGCAGCATCACTACGCTCAAAGCTACGCCCCCGAGCAGGACTTTCAGGGGGTGGACTTTTTTCTCGACATCTTCGGACATGGTCACTCCTTGCCGGCAGGCTTCTGCAGCTGAATCATGCGATCCTGTTCAGGCGCCGCGTTGTAAATCGAGCGAGAACTTTCGGAGCGTGCCTTGCCGCGTTCGATGATTTTCATCGGAGAGTTGTTCGCGAGCTGCTGTCGCATATCGAGCTCGGTCTTCAGATTCGTGATTAGCAATTGGAGGTTGTCCACCTGGCCGAGGGTCGCTTCTACGGCAATCTTGTTCATGCTCACATTCGGCTCCCTGCTGCCTGTAATCAGCATGCGTTGCATCAGAAGCGCTTTCTCCAGAACGTCTGCAAGTGCCACCTCCGAGGCAAGGCGGGACGTAAGTACAGCTTGGTCACGCTCGTCACGAAGTGCGGTTACGACGCCGCGGGTGATGGGCAGTGAGTCGCTGCTGGCCTCACGCAGCTTCTCGGAGGTGATCTGTGTTCCCGGCTTCAAGAGCTCCTGCAGCGCCGCGAGCTTCTTGTCGTATGTTTCCTGGATCAGCGGCGTCAGGCCCACTCCCGGAGTCGAGGTGGTGGCGCAGCCTTCACAGGTTTGGATCTGCTGCTCACCCAGGACCCGGTTTGCGAACTGGGCGGCTTCGGCTGGTGATTCCCAACTGCCGCATACCAGTCCATTGGAGCAGCTGGCCTGCGGAATGCTCGAGGTATCCTGAGCTGCGCGGTTGTTGAGAAGGTTATAGCCTGCCTTCGCGACGTCCCCGACCACTTTGATAGGCTGCTGACCGTTGCCGCCGGCCTGCTTTCCGCCTACCCAGGTCACGCCGTTGGTTCCAGGCGCTTCCTCGACCTTGTCGACCACTGCTACGGCGTCGTTGCTGGATGCCAGGGCTTGCCCCATCTTTTGCCCCTCTGCAACCTTGCCCCACCCCATCTGACCACCCGCGATGTCGGCCATGCGTTCGGCCATCGCCCTGCAGGTTCCCTTCGATCGGTCGTAGTCGAGGCGCGCCTGCAGGATTCCGTTCGTCAGCAGGTTATAGAGGGCGGGATTGGCCCGCTGCAGGATCATCGCCGGCAGTGACGTGACTGCGCCGGTAGCGTTCTGGATGACGCTGCCCATGATCTGTTGGAAACCCTGCGTTGCGCCGTTCAGCTGGTTCTGCAGCGTGTTGCTGAGGTCCATGTTTCCGCAGACCAGGTTGTTCTGCCAGCCGGCACCGACGGTGATGCTCTCCATCTGGCCAGCGCTGCCCATCTGGACAGCACTGCCACCACCGATGCTGTAGAGCACGTCGTCTCCGATCACGCTGCCCTGGGATTCGACCTTGATCGGGTCGGCGGCCTCGGCCATGCACCAGGTGCTGGTCATGCCAGCTGCGAGAATGATCGCGATGGATAATTTATTCATTGAACTCTCCAGTCATATCTCATTGGAAGTCAGTGCTTCCCAGGAAGGTTTGGCCCTTACGCTGGCAGCATGAGTAGGGCCGCCACAGGGCCCACGCATAGGCTTCGTCGACAGCGTCGGCATTAGGGCCGGGGGAGGGGAATACGGCGCAGGTGGGGCTCATGGTTGGCGTGAGTTGCTGCCACTTTCCTGTGGTGGCATCGCCTTCTTTCAGCTCGCCGGCAGGCCAGTAGCCTGGTTCTGCAAGACCGCGCATTGGCAGGTACACGTGGGGTTGACCGACACGGGTGGTGACGTCGCCGGCGCGCTGGGCGATGACAGCACCGGCTTTAAAATCGTCGACCTGGTGGATGAAGCCGCTGCGTGGGTAAACGCTTCCCCACATGTCTGCCGATAGAAGGCCGCCGACTTCACGCATGCCCGGAATCAGGGCCTCCGGGTAAACGGACTCGGGTACTCCGTACCGCCATGCAAGGGTGTCCAGCGTGCTGAGCATGTATGGAACGTAAGGCGTGGTCGCGCCGTGGCAGGAATAGCCAAAGGAACTGGCGAACCGGCTGAACACCGCAGCCCCAGGATGGCCAATAACGTCTGCCTCCTTGAACTTGGCGATGTTGTTCTCGGCGTTGTGGTTGGTTGTTCCATCATTACCGGCTTGCGCTGCCGCATTCGGCGCTCCCATCGGGCTCACCTCTGTCCAAGGGTTTTCCCCGGTATTGGCGTAGGCAGATACCACCGCGTCCGGGATGTAATGCCGGACTTTGGTGGAGGTTTTGACCGTGCAGCCAACAGGGGTGCAGAGCAGCCAGTAGCAGATGCCGACCACTTTGTACTCAAGGCAGGTAGGCGAACTGGTGGAGGCGATAATCGCCGCTGAACTGATGGCCGCTGATGCTGAGAGCGGGAGTGATGCTGTAAGAAGACCGGTCAGGGTCAGTCTGGATATTCGCCTCATCATTGCCCCCTTGCACGGTTGATGGTCTGCATGGCTGTTGCCACGTCGGGTTGGCCGTACACCACATACCGGCGATCGACGACCACCGCCGGCACCTTCGAAACACCGACACTCCAGGCATCAGCATTTCCCTGCTGGGCGGTGGCCAGCTGTTGCATCAGTGCGGCCCCTGCCGGAGTGCTCATCAGCCGTCGTGCGGCGAGAGCGGCCTGGTGAGGGTTAGGTGGCAGCTCTCGGGACAACTGCTCCTCGATGCGCTGTTGGTCATCGAGCTTGATGACACGCACATCTGCTGGTACGGAAGTCAGTGGGTGCGCTGAGTCTGTTATGGCCCAGATCTCGGCATGGGCGGTGCCGGTGGCCAACGCGACAACGAGCAAGGGGACTGCTCGCCATGAGGGCGGGAGGGGATTGAACATGGGACTGCACCTGAAGTGGGGACCGATACAGGAAAACGGATCGGCCCACCAGGCGCAGTAGGAAATAGATATCTGAGGGTGCTTGGATTTATCGGGGAGTTAGGTCGGGTGGAGCAGACGGAGCGTTTTTGCCGTGGCAGGCTTGTGGATATGGCTCATACTGCCTGGATTGTCACTTACCCTGGGACGGGACATGCGCAACAGAGGTCAAATTTTCTGGGAGTGGGCAGATCCAGATCTGCACTTCAGAAACTTCGATGAGAGGATGGCGGATGGCTCCCTCATTAACATCCAGGTAAGGGTCTCAAAGGCGAACCAGACTCAGCTATTTCTCGGGATTTATGCCCAAGATGGTGAGTTGCTGCTCGAGGAGGGCTATTTGGACTGCAAAGATCAGACGATGACTACGGCAATGACATGGGCGCTTCAGCGCGCTTATTCCTGGATGACAACGGGCAAGCTCTCCGACCGATAGACGGTTGGTGTCAGTTCAATTGCGCTGGAGTATTTTGCAACATTGGTAAGGCGCAGGGAGGCAGGTTAGTGATGGACCGCATACCCACCAACCCAGAAGTGGCGGCCCTTCTCGGCATAGATGAAGCATCTGTTGAAGAGTTTGGGG
>NZ_BCBJ01000124.1:0-40037 GCF_001320605.1 Pseudomonas sp. NBRC 111133
AAAAAAATGTTAGGGAGTTAATTTGCTTATAAATCAATATCTTACACTCAACTAACTGTTAGGGTCATTCAGATACAATGACGGGTGTGTGATAGCTCGATCCTACGATGCAAAACCATTCGTAAAAATGGGCGAGCCATATTTCCAGATTCGAGACAAACTGAGGCAGCACGGAATCGTGCCGTTTTCCAGCAATTATGCCCTGTATGGCGACATATCCGAACGCGTCATGACCATTCTGGAATCAACAGTCGATTCCTGTGAGCGGTACTCGATCGATGAAATCTGGCTAAGCATAGGTGGTATGCCCGGTAACCTTGAGGCATTCGGCCGTGATCTTCGGTCCCGAGTATTACGCTGCACGAGCATCCCGGTAGGTGTTGGAATAGCATCCACTAAAACCCTTGCCAAGTTGGCCAACCACACCGCCAAGCGCTTGCAGGCTCAAACTGGAGGCGTTGTGGATATCCGTGATCCTTTCAAGCGAGACTGGGTTTTGCGTAATACCGCGGTAAGGGAAGTCTGGGGAGTTGGCAGGCGAATGACAGCGCACCTGGAATCCATGGGCATCCTGAGGGCTATGGACTTGGCAACGGCTGATCCCAAGATGCTGCGGCAAAAATTCAGCGTGGTGGTGGAGAAGACCGCCCGTGAACTGGCGGGCATATCTTGCTTGGACGTTGAAGAGGTCGAGCCGCCAAAGCAAGAGATCTGTTGTAGTCGGGCATTCGGCAAACGCCTCACAGAGATTGAACCGATCAAGCAGGCGGTGGCTACTTACGTTGGACGCGCTGCGGAAAAACTCCGAGCTCAAGGTTCGATGTGTAAGCGCATGCGAGTGAGCATCCGCACTGGTATGTTCAATCCTGACGAGGCCCATTACGCTCAGGGAGTGATGGTAGAACTGCCTTACCCGACATGTGACAGCTTGCTCATGACGCAAATGGCCACCGACGCAGTGGCTAAAATCTTTCGTCCCGGCTTCCGTTACAGCAAAGCTGAGGTGCTTTTGATGGATCTGAGGCAGCCAGGTGAGTTCACCGAAGACCTGTTTGCCCCCAAGCAATCTGCAGAATGCGTTCGGCTGATGCAGGTCCTAGACAATATCAACGGAAGATGGGGCCGGGGCACACTGCGCGCTGCCAGTGTTCCAGCATCACCTGACTGGGGAATGCGCCGTGAGATGATGAGCCGATCTTATACGACCAAGCTGGACGAACTTTGGATAGTGCGCTGCGATTAGAGGTATCAGCGGTCGAGGGATTCTCACTGCCGTAAAATTCACAGTGCCCTGAAACCAACTCTGAAACGGGGATTTTCAGAAGGCTTTAGCCATTTTCACCAGGCTCATGGTTAGCCATTCATAAGCTCCTGAAGCTCACTGATTTCACTTCCCTCAAGACCAGGGAGGAAATACATCATGTCGAAATGGAGAACACCTGGTTCATCATTAACCATCATGAACGCATTCATATCGTTCCACCGATGAATTAGGTCTTTATCGGCAGTGACAAAGAAAACGTTGCTCCCGTGATTCCGGATTTCACTCAGGAACAGAATGAGGGAATAAATGTCCAGAGCACCATTGAACGAGTGACCATCGTTGATGAAATTAGGTTTATTGAATTTCAATAGCTTGAGGATGGGGTTGTGCTTCTCGCCGGTTACGGCTTTGAAGACAATTGCCGCGAATATCAGATGAAAACTCTGTACGTTGGCGGCCTTGGCCAAGCTGATGATCGCTTTGAAACCCTCTAGGTTCCGAGGAAAGCGGTGGCCCGACTCGTATTTTTTGTAAACCGCATCAATGAACTCAAGAATCGCTTCTAGGCCTCGGAAAAAGACGGCGCTCGCCTTATGCAACTGTGAAAGCGAAGCGTCGGTGGCCTTTATCGTCAGGTTCGGGGCACGTTCCTGCATCTTGGTGGTGAAGAAACCAAGCTCTGTGCGCATCTCTTCAAGTGACGGAAGTCGCTTGTCAAACCGATTATTCCCCTCAAGCAGGATTGGCTTGGGATCAATAGTTATTTCCCTGTTTTGGAAGAGATCAACCACTACCTGGATGGCGTTTGGCTGAGGATTTCCTTTTTTGTCGATGTGGTTCTTGACGGTGCCAAAGGCATTTTTGTCAAAAAGGACCACAGCGCCGTTCGGAATGAAAGCTAGAGGGCGCCAGCCTCCTGGTGAGAGGGCAATCGCATCGCCTTTCGAATGTACGAACCGGGCAGGAATCTCTGAGTATTCCTTGAAATCTTTTTTCCCATTCATTTCATAGGAAACGTTTTTGGCCTTGAGCTTGATCTCCAGACCTTCGTCATATTTCACATAGTCATCCCAGTTGAGATCAACGAGATTGGCCTCGGCAAAGCTAGCTACTAATTCTTTGTCGAGTTTGAACCACAAAACGTCGTTACTTGGCACCTGCGATTTCCTCTATCTGAAAAGACCACAAAGGTCTGCCACCTTGTGGGAAATTGCGCCCCATTTGACCAGTCGTATGCATCGGACGTGACCACTCGCCTAGCGAATGATGGGAACAGCAGCGCTACTGGGGCACTACCTGGGTGCGCCATCAGCGATGCACATCCCCCCAAGTTCTGAGTGCCGACGTTCTATTAAACTCCTCGACCAACTCGTCTGCGATTTCCCCGATGTCTTCCCGCAACGCGAGCTGCGGGCGCACTGCGTGCATAACATCAATTCTCATAGCCCAGTGTGGGCAAAGCTGCGAAGAGCTGAAGCACCTTGACGACAAAGCCCTTGCGGAGCATCTGCATACCCCACCGCTGCGAACGTTCCCAGTCGCTGCGCTCAAGCGGCGGGGCGCTCGAAGCTACCGAGGTAGCGTTGAGTATTACCTGTGACGTACTCGCCCATCGTGCGGTTTATCAGGTTTTCAACATTAAGGATTTTGGCAGCATCCTCCGTGATGAATCCGAATGGGATAGGCACCGGAGACAACGTCGGCAAAACCAAATGATAAATCACGACCGCGCATCTTCCGTGAATGACCATCGCCTCAAGCGGAGCCAGTTGCTCCGACTCAACAAAGCCGCACAGAAGCAGTCTGGCATTGTTGCAGTCGCCTTTTGCGCGCTTAATCGCCGGCCAATCATCGCTGGCAGAAACAGGGATCAGAATCTTAGCGTCGAATACAGGTTTACCATCATTCCCGCCACCCTTGCTTTTTGTTTTTGAGAGATCAGAAAATGCACTGCAAATCTGAGCATGCCTGGCCGAGCGACCCCAGAGTTCGTGAGAGGCAGGAGCTAACCAGGACAGGCTAATCGGGGCGGCTTGCGGTTCACCCTGAAGTGTTTTCTGATGTTTGCGCAGCACCGAAGAAACTCTATCCCAGTTTTGCTGTAGCTGAAGCGATCCAAAAAGTCGCAGCCCGGAAGACTCTCTAACCTGTGCAACGGCGCTCGCGCTGTTGTAGAGAGCAGAAAGGTCCAGCCCATTTGAAGACACAAAGTCGTAGGCGTCCGAATCTCCCAGGATGTCGGCGAGCTGAAGAACCTGATCGAGGTTTCCTCTACCCAGCATGCGGCTCAACTGCTCCGTTCGCTGACGCATGTAGATCTCGTTTTCGCGCAGACCTTCCTTTGCGACAAAGCGTACCTGCCGAGAGTCGGCATCAATGCTTACACGCTCTTCTATCTTCTCCCAGCCATCCCTTACTTTTTGAACGCCTGCGACCTTGTATAGCTCCGGCGGCCCCCCATCCTGTGCCTGCCCACCCAGGTGACCAGCGCGATAAATGTCGTAAATCTGACGCATGAACGCACCGACGGCCTTCGCACCGGACTCGGAATGTGTATCGCTTGGCGCCTGCAATTCAAGGCAACGTTTGGAGTCGGCATCTCCAAGGCTTTTTCCAAGGCAAGTAAACGCTAGAAGCTCAAACACGAACATCTGCTCGCGCTCTTCCTTGCGCTTCACAATCGGTGACTCATGGTTACCGGCAAATAAGCCACGGCCTTTATCGGTCAGCTCTATTCGTCCATCAGGGCGCGTTTTAAGCTCCCCCGTTTGTAGAAACGGTGTGATGGCAAAACTGAGCTCTTGCGCTGTAAACCCGAAATAATTGGCGATTTCTGCTGGCAGCAGCGCCGAAATCTTTAGTAACCGCAGAAGAAATTCCGGTACCACTGGCAGGCCCCCTTTGTCCACAAGGGTGTACTCAATACGGAACTGTTGCGCGGGCACCACGACGTCCAGCTCGAATAGAACAACTGGGTTAAGCTCCATCAGACAACCCTCCTAGCCGGCGTCACTGGTTTGATGCAGTAGTTGATCGTGTCCTGTTTCGTCTGGATAAAGCTGGCTACATGACCCAATGGAAGCCTCGCGTTCCTGCCGCTCCACATGCTCAAACTGCCTACGATGACCAACCGCTCCATCGCGCGTGACATCGCGACGTTGATACGATTCGGAGTCGCCAAAAAGCCAGGTGATTGATCCGCTTTGGCCCGAGTCAGGGAGACGATGATGATATTGTTTTCTTTACCCTGATAACTGTCGACGGTCTCGATTTTTACCAGCTTGCGGAACTCCTCCGACCAGATTTTCTCGGCAAATCTCTTTCTCACTAGTTTTCGCTGATCGAGGTACATGCAGATGACCCCGATTGGAGGCTCTTGCGACTCGGCCATCTCCATAGCCATGCCCGCGCAAAATTCGGTGTCCTCTGCGATTTCTTCCAGCAGCCGTATGATCGCATCCGCTTCAGCATTGTTAGACAGGCTCAGCGTGCCGCTGTCGTAGGCTTTCTTGCCTAACTCGCTGGTGTCGAGCCAAGTGACCACATGGGACAGGCACTCAGGTACCTTTTGTGAAAAATAGGCAGGACTTGGTCTGTAGCCATTCTCAAGGTCGATGTCATAGAAGATCTCGTTAACCAGATCGCCAATCGCTGGAAGCATTCGATATTGCGTATTGAGCGTCGCCCGAGTGGCACGCCCATACTGGGATTGGAACACTCGCTCAAAGTCGCTGCGCATGACCTGCTGGAATTCAGCTGAGCTGGTTGTAACGCCCAGGGAACGGGCAATGGCTACCTTATGTTCTTCCTCATACGTAGGACGCAACTGGTTGTGGTCGCCGACCAGCAGAACCCGGGAGCCAACCTGCATGGCGATCGCCAATTCACTCGGCGCCGATCGAGCAGCCTCGTCGATGATGACCCAATCAAAATGGGTTTCTGCAAGCTTAAGATGTTGCAGCCCGATACCCACACAGGTGCCGCAAACCAATGTCCGGGACCGCATGAGGAACTCATCATAATTGGCCCTGTTGCTCGACAGGCGCTCGACGTACTCGTGAGAAAGTTGGATCAGGTCAAGGCAGTGTTTGAATTCCGGAGGCCGCACTCCATGAACCGTTTGGACGTGATCATAGATGCGTTCCAGCAATTCTTGGGGAGTGCTTTCGCCCTCGCCCAGCTCGCCAAGAAACAAGCTGGCATTAAGATTCAGCTCGCCCATCAGAGAGGACTTCAGCGCTTGCAAAGCCATTCGATCTGCTCCGTTTCCCTGAGCGCGCAAAATTTCCTCGTCCAGCTTTTTCAACGATCTGACCAAGTGAAACACTCGCTGATTTACATCGACCATCGTCTGGACAAAAACCTTACTCAAACCCAGTGACGAAGCCATGGAACCCACGCGTTCCTTAAGTTCAGCGCTAAACCCATTTCTCTGGCGGTCGATAATATTGCGAGAATAAACGTCCAGTAGCTCCTCAGAGACAACCTGGTCACGATTGCTGAAGCGCACAACGTTTAGCTCGGTGTCCAGTCGACGGCAGTGCGCGCGGATCCGTTCTGCTGCAGTATTGACAGCTTCATGAGACTGGCTGACAAGGAGGATATTTCGCACCCCGACCTTGCTGATCAGATAATGGATGAAGGCCGCGATGAACTCCGTCTTACCTGTACCCGGAGGTCCCTGCAAAAGCCCCACTGGGCCTGTGGTGATAAGCTGCGTAAATGCGGCGCGCTGGGCCTCATTCAGTCCGATGACCGTGCCACTAGCAGTGGTACGTTCGTACACTGCAAAGTCCGCATCGGTGGGCTCTTCAGCATACCCCCTTGGTGCCAGTTTGCATTTTTCGTCAAAGTAATCCATCAGATCTGGCAGCACCGACTGCCGGTTCAAAATCCGCTCCATCGCACCACGACGACGCGTCATTGATGTCTTGTTTTGCCGGCTTTGGAGGAACAATTGAGAATCAGCCTGTACGCGTTTCGAACGACTGGAGGCAAGTACGTAGACTGCATCACGCACGCTCATGCCCAGGTTGATCTCACCGATATCAATGTCCTTTTCCCCGTCTCTGAGGATTAGTCGGATGTTGTCTCCCGCCTCAAAACTCTCAAGGGCCTTCGCATCCATGGCGTACGGAATCAAAAGTCCTACGCCATCCTTGTGGAAGTGTGGTTCTTCGGAAACACGGAAAGAGGGCTGGGCCTCAAGTTCAGTAGAGGTGATAGTTTTCCATATCTGACTGACAGGGAAACTTCGCACTTTCACAGCTTCTAGCTGCGCCTCATCTATGGCCAGCCCGTTGTCCTCGTCCTCACCAGTAATCGAGTCCGCAACGCTTTCACCATCCTCAATGGCCGCTTGCTTACGAACTTCAGCGTCATGCACCTGCGCGGCGAGATTTAAAAACGCCTCATCTTTGGCCAGAAGCTTGGTCAGCTCATAGACATTGACGCTGGCACCGCCCGAAACGCTGAACCGTGCTTCTATGTGGTGGTTTGCCTGACGCGCCAGATAGGCGGGAACCCGCATCTCCTGATTGGCCCTGAACGCATTTACAAACTGCTTGGAAGCAGGATTGAACTCCGTCAGTAACTGCCCGCCGACACCTGCGAACGTCACCTCCAAGGCTTTGGTGGGGGCTCTTTGGTCGGGTTTCACGACAACAAATACTTTCCCGTTGTCAGGTAGGATCTCAAATGCATCGCCACTTCTGTTTCTTAGGACGACAGAGACGTTTTCAATGGTTTTCGCAGGCGTGAAAGCAGCTTCCAGAGCATCCTTGAAACGCTCCAGGGAAAGAAAGCCGGACTCCGTATCCATCTCGTGCGCGACGGCCGCCCTCAGGGCGGGAATGTCCTTTTGCGACGGCACGTCCCAGTCCATGTCCAAGAGCTCAAACACCATTCTCATCACAGCAAAGTTGTCTCGCTCTGCTGGGGTGCAGTTTTCGAGTACGGGGCTGTAGAGGGTGTTGATCGGTGACGCGCCTGAAGCCGAAAAATCCGGACAGTCGAGCAAGTAGACCTGGGTATTTTCGGGAGCGGAACCGACATTGACTTTTACGTTGTGTGGATGCAGATCGCCGTGGCTCAATTGCTGGCCATGCAACCCGTCAACTGCTTCGATTAGCCCGTGGGCGACGACGATACGGGTCTCAAGCGGCAACCCCTTCAGCTCATCCCAGTGCTCACCCTCGATATGCTCCTGAGCCAGGAAAGGGTTACCGCTGCGATCGTAACCAAAGTGTTCAATTTTTGGCAGAAAGGCGAAACCGCTGCCTTTCAGCTGTTCCAAAACTTCAAAGAAAGCCATCAACATCGGCCCTTGGCCGTTCTTGGGATCCCGGGCATTGATCGAGGGCCACGATTTCACGACTAGAGCGCCGGATCGATAAATCAATTTCTCTGCCGTGTCGGCGATAGGGTCATCGTCCTCCCGGTAAGCGGAACTCAGCCGTAGATCGGTAGAGAAAACGTCCAGCCGCCGGTTATCAAATTCAAAACTGGCAGAGTTGTCCGGGGTAGACTCGCTCAATGCCTGCTGAAATGCACCGGCATGATCGAACCGCTCCTTTGGATCATTCTGCAATGCTTGCACGAGGACGTTTGCAGGCCACTCTTCTGATGACTCAACCTGAGCTTGAATACTTGCGACGTAGGCGACATCGAGCTTCAGAGGCATTGGCCGGGCCTGAAGCAGATGCCAACCCAACAGCCCGAGCGCGAAGACATCACGACAAAATGGCGTACTGCCTTCCATCGCAGTTTCCTGGTCTTCAGGGAGCGCGATCGCACCAATGCTCAGCAGGGTACGCAAATCGCCGAGAGTACCGACAGGCTGGTAATAGGCACTGATGAAATTGGAAAGAGCGATCGATGACGATGGAGTGAACCACACGCTGTGGTCACCCAAATCACGGTGAGCAATGTTGAATCCATGCAGTCCAGCAAATTGGGCCAGAAGGATTTTAAAAAGCTGGACGCGCTCAAGCGCAGTCATTCGCTCCACAAAGCGGTTGATGAACTCGTTTAGGCGGTAATGCCCGTCCGGCATTTCAAGCAATTCGGCATATTGCTCGGTGACACTGTCGGGGCTGGCATTACGCTTAGGGCGAGCACAGCGATTCATCAATTCCTGATCGCGCAGACGGAGGTAGACCATGACATCCCTCTCGCGCGAGAGGATTCGGTACCGCCCTTCAGCCGTTCGAGCACGGGTGTCATCGAGCTTCGAAAAGTCCCAGAGCCGGACCATCGCACGGTCATCCTTGTTATGGATATTGACCGCGTCGTACTCTCGGTAGACCTCTGTAGGGTGTGTGAACACCGCTTGAGACTGCGCACGGTAGTCGTCGACAACAAGCTCTTTGGGCTTGACCGTGCCCTCATTGATGACGCCATCGAAGAAGCCGAAATGCTCATTCAAGCCGATATTCGAGCGCGCGTTGAATCGGTCTTTAAACCGCTTAGGGTCGGCCATTTCCAGAAAATCGTTCAGCAGCATGACATGCTGCATCTCGACCTCAGGAAGATTTAGGGTGCATTTGCCAGTGAGCACAATGCAGAAGTCGATCCAGGGCTCTTTCCCGTTAGGCAGCCGAGACTTTAGGCCCTTGATTCGTTTTCTCAGCTCAAAGGTTTTCCGACGGGTTTTGTCTACCGGTGAGACTTCTGTTTCCTTACCGTCTTGGTGCCATTTACCGCCGTGGTTGGTGATCTCGCCGCGCCAGTGCTTAAGCTCGACAACAAGAACGATGCTATGAGTGACGATGACAAGATCGAACTCCCCATCTGAGCCCCGCGAGTTCGCAAAACGAAAGCCTGCGTATCCGCGCCAAGGCCATACGCCATGGCCTGCCTCAGGTTTCTTCAATTGTTTCAGTACGTCAAACGAATTCCCTTTCGTGGAGCCTGACCCCGGTTCCGGAGGAAGCTCTTTGGGCCCAAATGCTTTGGCTATCTTGTCGATAGCGTCGATCTCAAAAGAAAGGAGACCTCCTTCCCAATAGCGTACGTCCATGCAATCCCCGAAACGTTTTTATGGTGAAGTCAATCTGCCATACGTTAAGGTAAATGATGCCGTATTGAAATCTAAGATCGGATGATTGGGTGATTTAGGATCCTTTTTTTTGAGATCCGCCCAGCCCACAGTTTTCGCTTTCCAGGACTAACTTTGACTCAACCCGCGCTCAAAGCTCGGCCTCTTGCCATGCCCTAAAATCCCAGCAGTAAGGAAAAGAAATCTTTCCTTTAACCGCTGAAAATACCGATAAGGACAATATTTCTTTACTTACTGCTGTTTGCGGATTGCCGCCTGTCGTCATGGGCTGCAAACGACCCGAAGCGGACAGTCGCAACGTTAAAGTGCGGCGGCATCCCGTTCTTAATCAATCTGAGTGAGTGTGAAGCGAGGTCTTTTTCAGAGGCGCGTCTCTGCCTGCTGGTCGTTGCTCAAACCAGGAAAGAACCGATGTCAAAGGGCACGCGACAGATGCTGGGCAATGGACTCAATGCCACACGGATCTGGTCGTGACGTTGATGAGTACCTGCCAGTCGATGAGGTGCAGGGCCGTTACATTCACTTCGTGGAAGGTAGTCACGCCGGGTTACGCAGAGGAACGACTACATCGTCATCTGCGGCTGATCAGGCAGGCTCTTGGGGCGTTCACCAAGGGCCGCATTCAGCCTGCAATCTGACCGGTTGCGGCTACTGCGATACCGTGCGTTCGCTAGTCGGATTGCACGAGAACTCAGGCTTGTTGACGAGCAACGTGGTGGATATACGTTATGCAAAGCACTGTCAGGGTCATTGCCACATAA
The DNA here is from genome assembly GCF_001320605.1 of Pseudomonas sp. NBRC 111133. Classification (NCBI taxonomy): domain Bacteria; kingdom Pseudomonadati; phylum Pseudomonadota; class Gammaproteobacteria; order Pseudomonadales; family Pseudomonadaceae; genus Pseudomonas; species Pseudomonas sp. NBRC 111133. The sequence continues at coordinate 10,085 of NZ_BCBJ01000124.1, forward strand.
GCGACGATCGCGTGTGTTGCCAGTGATGGAGCGCCATAGAACAACATGGACTCATTCCCGCCAGGAATTTTGCAGGCTGCAAATCCCATCGCCGTACCTCCTGCCAGTTTGCGAGAAGCCAGGCGCATTGATAGAGAAGACGCTCTGAATTCGCCACTGTGCCAAGCGGAGAACAAACCTCCGGCGAAAACAGCAAAGGCATAGATGCAGATTGTCGAAATGGGGCTGCCAGCGGATGCCGTTATAGTGCGTGCCGCGAGTCGAACAAGCGCCGCAAGATAAGTCCATTCTCCATTCAACGCGTGCAATGCCCCGCAGCAACCGCCGACGATAATCATCATGGGTAACAGTTCGCCGTTGTTACTGAAGTGCCGGTATTTTGCCGAACGTCGGGGGTGACGGAAAACGTGATGCCTGAGGCCGAAAATCAGGCCAAAGCCGTATAGGCCGGCAGCGAGCGCGAATCCGCTGGGCGATTCAAGGGGTGAAACCGGAGACTGCAGCACTGGCTGTGACCCGTATTGACCCATGATCGATCCGAGAAACATGCCAATCAGCGTACAGCCGTAGTTGATGTCTCCTCTGCACAAGAACGCGACCGTTCCGAGCACGCACGCCTGATTCACCCATGCGCCAATTCCAAACAAGACTGCGCCCGATAGCGTTGCGAGCGTCGTCATATAAGCAGGCGACAGGCTGGTAACACCTGGCATCGACCACGTGATTGATATCAGTGCAATCCCGGAGCAACACATGGCGGTCAGGAAGGCTCGTAGGTGATAACTGTCTTTGTGCTGGACCCACTGATGGACGGCCGCGACCGCACAGATATTGCCGCGCTTTATGGCATATCCCGTGACGAACGCGAGGAAGGCACTGAGGGCAGGTATGAGCATAGGAGGGGCGCTCCATTTTCTGCCTGGTCAAACACGATTGGAGGGGGAACCGCCAAGGCCACTGACGGCTCCCTGATTGTAGTCGCGAAGATGAGGAGTCAATCTCTCTCAGCTACCCGAAACCTTGCTTCGTTCCCGGTGAGCCGCCGCTTTGGCCCGGTTGCCACACACAGCCATGCTGCACCAGCGTCGCTTTTTCCCTCGGGTGTGGTCAATGAACATCAACGTGCAGCCAACCCCCTCACAGCTTTTGATATTCGTGAAGTCTTCTGAGCAAACGAAATCAGCCAGTAATTCCCCAACCGGCAGCAAGAGTGCCTGTGGTGTAGGCCAACGCCTCAGCTGCCGATACTGGAATCGCAAGGGTTCTACCGGATCCGGGACGATAGATGAATACTTGTCGTCTCTCTCCAGCAAATGGTTCAGGGTTGCCAGGTCGCTGAGTGCTTCTGCAACTAGGGGTTTGCCTCTGTATTTAATGACGAACTCGCGAAACCATGCCCTGAGTGCTTGCGCCTGGGACGCGACCATGTCCAGTTCGCCGGGCATGGCTTTGACTTCAATGTTGTGAAGGATCGCTAGATCAACCCATCCTGTTTGTTTCAGCCAGTTGATCCAGCCGGCACCATCGCTGATCCAGTCGATCTCTGTACCGCCAGGACTGGCCACGGAGTTCAAAAAATCTAACGCGGGGGCATCAGCGACAAAAATTGCCGGGCCGTTCTCGGGATGGGTCATGACGATCACTTGGGTCTCTGAGTTGTGAAGTAGAGTAACCACTCAAAATTATTTTGACAAGTTACTAATTCTTGCAGTCTGTCCTGATGCCAGTGCCGGATTTTCGCAGGGCGATTTGAGGTCATTCCTTCCATGAAATGAATCCGCAGAACGAGGCCAATCCTTTGGCCCAGGAGTTCGGCTGACGATCCGGTCTGTTTATGGCGACTGTTATGAATCTCCAGCCAACACTTCAATGATCCGACTGGCGATATGCTGTGCATGTGTTTCCAGCGCAAAGTGCCCAGTGTCCAGCAGTTCTACGATTGCATTGGGATTGTCTTTCTTGAACGCCTCTGCGCCGGGAGGGATAAAGAAAGGGTCATGTTTCCCCCAGATCGCCAGTGTCGGGATTTTCGTGGCGCGCAAAAACGCCTGAAAATCGGGATACAACTTGAGGTTGTTGGCGTAATCGAGAAACAGGTCGAGCTGGATCTCTTTATTGCCGGGACGCTCCAAAAGCATTGCATCCAGCGTATAGGACTCCGGCGCAATGGCGGTTGGGTCGCTCACCCCATGCTCGTACTGCCATTTCGTTCCCGCCAGATGCAGGATTGCATCGGCGATCACTTGCCGGTTGGCTGGCGAAGGCTCGGCCCAATAGGCCCTGATTGGCGCCCATGCATCGCCCAGCCCTTCGAGGTAGGCGTTGCCGTTTTGTGAGATCAGCCCTGTCACTCGCTCTGGATGTTTGACAGCCAGTCTCAGGCCCGTGGGTGCGCCGTAGTCGAATACATACATGGCGTAGCTTTTCAGCCCCACGACGTCGACAAAATCAGCCAGCGTTTTGGCCAGCGCGTCGAACGTGTAGACATACCCACGCTCCGCTGGCACTTCGGTGAAACCGAAACCGGGAAGATCAGGCGCGACAACGTGAAAGTGCTCGCTGAGCAACGGGATCAGCTGGCGAAACTGGTGAGACGAGCTCGGAAAACCATGGAGCAGCAGGAGGGTCGGTAACGAAGGGTCACCTGCTTCACGATAGAAAACACGTACGCCGTCAGCCTCGGCAAATTTCGATTGAGTGGCGGCGATGTTCGAAGCGGGGGCGTGCAGTGCCTCCAGCACCTTTGCCGTGTCGGTGTACATCAAAAAGCTGGTGATTTTGTCACCCTTTACCGTCCACAGGTGGGCAAAGTCCGAGGACATATGTTTGCCGGTTTTCTTGTAGGTTCCGGCATATGTCCCCAGGGAGACGACCCGGGTGTCCTGAACGATGAAGTCGTCGGCGATTGCGGTGAAGTTGTCCCAGTCCGCAGCCAGACGCTTGAGCAGGTTGTCTACAACGGCTTGTGGCCCAACCCAGGTTCCGCTGTAGTAGGGGAATCGTTCGGCCTCAGTCCATTGCACCTGATCATCGAGCAAGGCGATGACGGCGGGAACATCGCCCCGGCCGAGCGCAGCGTAAAAACCGCGCACGACGTCGACCGGGTTGTGGTGCAGGTTTGCTGAATGTTGATCTGACATTTCGTTCTCCAGTGAAAGATGAGCGCGATGCTCAATAATTGAGTGGATCAGAGATGCGTCCGTGCACCGGTGCACGGTTCAGCTATTTGGGAGTCTGTGCAGAAAGGCGGACATAACGGAGGTCTCTTGAGTTGTTGGTAACCTCTACAATCACGATTAAGAGGTTATTCCTCGAAACAGTAACCTGTCAAATGCTTTTTTAGGGGTTATTTATTGTTCCTGAAATTTGGCCCGCCGTCGGCAGATCGTGACTTCCTCGCCATCCACCAATACGTTGCCTTGCCCCCCATAGCGACTGTTTTTGCGTCGGAATAAAAAATGGGCCTTCGACGCATCTGAAGGCCCATTAGCTTGTTGCACTGGCTGACCGTCAGCCCTTGATGCTTTCTCGCTCCAGTGCGGTCAGTGAGGTACCCGCCACGAATATCGACGCGGCCAGAAGCCCCAGATCCTTGAGCAAGAATTGTCCTGGAACCACCGAGATCGCGGGGAAGCCGAGGGTCGGTTCAAATACACCGGGGGTGGTCAGCATGAACGACAGCGTGGTGATGAAGAGGCCCGCGGACAAAACACCTCCCAGCAGAGACAGCTTGGGTGATACAAGACGACCGGCGATGAGCAAGCCTACCGAGACTTCAAGCACGCCCAGGAAATTGGAGAAGCCTTGCATGCTCATGAAGCCATACATCCAGGAAAGCAGTGGGCTGTTGCTGACAAATCCATAAATGCCGTTGGCTTCATACGCAGAAAACTTCATGCCGCCAAACCACAAGTAAATGACGGTCATTGCGAAGTAGAGACTGCCTATGCCGAGTTGGGTAACTTTGTCGCCGAGCCCTTGTTTCAGAAGGCCAGCGGTGGTGTTGCCTTGGTTCACAGTGGAAGTGCTCATGTTGTTTCTCCGGTAACGTCGTCTAAAGGGTTGAGGTTGGCGAGGCGTGATACGTGAGATCGCCATCGACCTTTTTCAGGAGGACGCAAAGTGGGCGACGACGTCTTCAGACGAGGCCAGGGAGTGACTTCCTCCATGGCCAGTTTGACCTGGTGAGACATCCTTCAGTCTCCGGTCGCACCGCGCAGCCCGCGTTGGGTACGGGGCTATACTGCTTCGAGAATTGATCGCTAAGGACGCAAATAGTCAAAGATATGATGCTAATCGTCTAATTCGGTGAATTTATGGATCGATTGTCCACGCTGTTGTCACTGTTCGGGGTACGCGCAAATCTGTTCTATAGCGGAGAGCTCTGTGGCGTAAGTGCGTTCGATGGCAACGATCAGAGAGGGCACATCCATTTGCTGCAGGCAGGTGAGATGAGGCTCGAAATTTCAGGCCAGCCAACGCAGGTGCTGACCGAGCCGAGTCTGATTTTCGTGCCCAGGCCCAGCCGGCACCGGTTGATCAGCGGCGATGCGGGAGTCGCGAATTTGCAGTGTGCGTCCTTGCAATTTGCAGGCGGGGTTAATAATCCCCTGGCAGCCTCCTTGCCGGACCTGATCGTTATGCCCCTGGTTGAACTGCCCATGCTCACCGACACGTTGAATTGGCTGTTCAAGGAGGCAGCAGCCGATCAGTGTGGCCGTCAGGCGGCTCTGGATCGGTTGTTTGAATTGGTGGTGATCCAGTTGTTCCGGCATTTGCTCGATCACCAGCAGCTCAAGTCAGGGTTGATCGCGGGGCTGGCCGATCCTCGTCTGGCTCGGTCGCTGGTGAAGATTCATGAAGACCCGCAGCACCCCTGGTCGATAGCGGAACTGGCTGTGGTGTGCAATATGTCGCGTGCCAGTTACGCCGCTCACTTCAAAAATACCGTGGGCCAGACACCGGCTGAATACCTTTTGAGTTGGCGCATCAGCCTCGCTCAGAAACTGCTGCGCGAAGGTCGCCCCATCGCACTGATTTCCGATCAGGTGGGGTACGAAAGTTCCTCAGCGCTGGCCAGGGCTTTTCGTCGAAGAACGGGGCTCAATCCCCGTGACTGGATGAAATCGGTGAGTGCCGATGGTGTGCCTGCCTGATCAAGCTCCCCACGTATGTTGGCTGGGTGTGCGTGGCCTTGATCAGGCATTGGCCTTGTTCAGCCTGCGCCATTGCGCGGGACTCATTCCGACATATTGTTTAAAGGTCTTTTGAAAAGCGGTGATCGATTGATACCCCACGCGCTCGGCGACCAGTTCCGTCGAGTTTGAAGGGTTTTTAAGCTCGTTGATTGCTCGGGTCATTCGAACGTCTGTCAGCAGATCATTGGTGGTGCAGCCGATGCGCTCCTTGAAATGCCGGGCCAGTGTCGCCCGCGACATGTTGCAAAGCGCGGCCAGGTTTTCCAGTGTCCAGGTATGAGCCGGGTCATGCAGTATCGCGTTCAATGCCGGTGCAAGACGAGGATGGCCCGCCATCGCCAGCAGGCCCGAGGGAGTATTTGCTTCTTCTCCCGCTCGACGCAACGCCAGGGTAAACAACGCCGCAGAGAGTGCACCCAGCATCGCGTGAGCGCCTAGGGTCGGGCTGGCCGATTCATGACGCATCAACCCTACAAGACTCGCCAATTGCCCTGCGGTGGAATGATCGACGGGGAGGGCAGGCGTCGCCCTTACGATCAACCGGGGCGGCAGATACGCACGTAGAAAGCGATCATAAGGCGGTTTCACGATGAAGCGCCCGCAGAGCATTTCCAGCCGTTCTCCGGCCTCGAGGTTTTCACTGATGACGAAGTTCAGCTCCTGCCTGAAAAGTGCCTGCCCTGCCTTTTTTTCACCGCCATCGTGAAGGATATGCGCCGACCCATGGGCGAAAAGGATGATGTCTCCTTCATGGAGTTGCTGCGCCGGGTAATCGCCTTGTGCGTTCACCATCGCAGAGCCGGTCAGGACTATGTGGTAGGGCATCTCGCCCAGAGGTGATGGCTCATAAGTGATCTGCCAGGGCGCACCGTAATAGCATCGTGTGTCCAGTCGGCCGGAAACCGGAATCATCGCCAGCAATTGACTGAGCCAATCCAGAGGGGGATTCATGGAACACTCCTGATTTGAGACGAATGAGGTTGTTTGTGAGTCTTTCCAATCTTATCGGTATCGGATGTATTTCCTAAAGTAGCGTCTCACCCGATACACATCCACCTTGGAGAGACATCATGAGCCGCATTCACACCCCTGCAATCGAAACCGCAACCGGCGCTACCGCTGAACTGTACGGCAACATCAAGAAGGCTGTCGGCATGGTGCCTAACACCTACGCCGCGATCGGTGCCCTGACCCCGGCGGGTCTGGGTGCAATCCTGGGCGCAGACGGTGCACTGGCCGCCGGCACCCTGAGCAAACAGGATCAGGAAGTCATCAAGCTGCTGGTCAGCCATCTGACCGGTTGCGACTACTGCGAAACCGCGCATTTCATGCTCGGCAAAATGACCGGCTTAAGCGTTGAAGTGCTTCAGAATGTGCGTGCTGGCCGTCCGACTGGCGACGTGAAACGCGATGCCCTGATCAGCTTTGTCACCTTGCTGATCAAAACCAGCGGTACCGTGAGCCAACAGGATTTTGCGGCCATCAAGGCTGCGGGTTACACCGACGTGCAGTTGGCGGAAATCAGCCTGGCGATCTCGGTCATCATGTTCACCAACCTGTTCAACCGTGTGAACGACACGACGATCGACTTCCCGGCAATTCCTGCTGCGGTTTGAGTCGTCTCGTCAGGCTTTGGAGGGCAACCTTCAGGTTCGCTCTCTAAAATGAAAACACCAATGGCGCCTGATGGCGCCATTGGTATTTTCGCTGCGCGCATATTGATCCAGCGGATGGTGAGGGCATCTGGAGCGTCCGCTCCTGGCCGTTTTCTGCCTCTCACCACGGGCAGAAAACGGCCAGAAGCGGACGTTCATCAGGCAAACGTGTACTGGCTCGTACGAACCGGGTCGTTGAGCCCTCAACGCAACTGCTCACGAAAGCAGCAAGGAGTCGTGTTGTAGGGCGATGCTGGAACTGGTGTTTGTCATGGGCGCTGTGCGCTCTTGGCTTGAGCCAGCTCAATGCCAGCATCTGAGGTGGATGGGCTGAGGCGTTGCCGGTCGACGGTCAAGACCATGCGGAACTTGACGTCACCTGACTTCATCCGCTGATAAGCCTCATTAGCTTGCTCCAAAGGCATCACCTCAATCTTTGGGCGCACGCCAGCCAGCACACTGAACCCCAGCGTTCTTTCGTTCTCGTAAGGCGTACCAGTGATGGAGCCCAGTACGCTACGCTCTCCTACGACCAGATGGCCGCTGGATACGGGCAGCGGGTCTTTGCCGGCACCCAGGAGTACGAGACGGCCTTGCGGTGTCAGGCCTGGCATTAGCGCGGAGACGGCCGCAGGGACACCGATGGTCGTGACGATGGCATGCGCACCACCCATGGCCTTCAGCTTCTCTGCTGCATCCTCTTCATTGGCGTCGATGTAGATATGGGCACCCAGATCCATCGCGTCCTGCGCGATATCGCTGCCCCGACCAACGCCAATCACGCGAAAGCCCATACGGCGTGCGTACTGCAGAGCCATGTGACCAAGACCACCAATACCGAGAATGGCAACGGTATCGCCGGCCTGTGCTCCGGATTTCTTCAATGCGTTGAACGTGGCAATACCCGCACAGAGAATTGGCGCGGCTTCCTCTGCGTTCAACTCGTCCGGGATCGACACGAGCCCTGAGGCACGGGCAATCATCATTTCGGCATAGCCACCATCGCAGGAGGCACCGACGATGAGCTGGTTCTGGCAGAGCTGGAAAAGCCCTTGGCGGCATTGCGTGCACTCATTGCAGTGTCCGCCCAGACGCCCGATGCCAACCCGTTGGCCGACTCGCCAAATCGAGGGAAGGTGCTCACCTAGTGCAGCAATTCGACCAACCACCTCATGGCCGGGCACACGCGGAGGCTGCAGCGTTGGATCTGCCCCGTCGATGTCACTGGCGTCAGCGCCACAAATGCCGCAGGCCTCAATCTCGATCAGTACTTCCCCGATACCGGGCGTTGGCGTTGCACGCTCCACCAGTTCGAGAACCCCTGGACGGCTGACTTGCATGGCGCGGTAGGTGCTTGTCATGGTCATCACTCCTTAAGTGAAATCAGATCCTGCACGCCCAATCGGGCCGCCTCTACGGCACCGGCGAGGTATCCAGGAAACTGAGAGGACCACTCGCTGGCGATGCCCGTCAGGCAACCATGCCAGGGCCCGCAAGAGGCGCTGGTGGCGGGCACGACTGCATGCTGGGCAATCGCATTCACATCGGCGCTGGTGGCCGTGCAAGAGTCCTGAGCCCAGTCTTTTATGAATTCGGCCTTCGGCATCGCCGCTGCGGGACCGAACATCCGGGCCAGTTGTTCTCGGCAAAGCTCTCGCAGCATTTCGTCAGGGATCTTGCCGCGTGTACTCGCTGGCACACTGATGAAGCCGAACAGTGCCGAGCTGCCGCCTGGCATCGAGGCATCATGGATTTCTCCCAGAGGTCCCCGCATGCTGCGGGCCTCACCGGACAGTCCCTGGTCTCGCCAGAACGGTGTCTCGTAGATTGCAATGTACTTGGCGTGAGGAGCCATCCACGTAGCAGTCGTTCGCCACTGCCTGGCAAGTTCCGCAGGCAAGGATGGCTCGAAGTCGACCGTGCTTTCGAGCAGACGTGGCGGGAGCGCCAGGAACACATGTTCGGCACGCCAGGTCGTCACTACGCCGTTTGCGTTTTGGCTTTCGACTTCGACATAGGAGTCATGCTTACGAAGCAGGTGCACGGTCTGGCCGGAGACTATTTTCTGTGGATTCACTCTGCGGAGCAGAGCCTCGACCAGCGCTCCCATACCGCCGACCAGACGCATGGATGGCGGTGAGTTTACGTAACCGCGCGTGCGCACTGCAGGGCCTTCATACGCACGCTCCACTACCATGTCGCCCGCTTCAAATTGCTCGAATCGCTCAATTCCCAACGCGTCGACAAGCTCATCCAGTTCTTGCTGGTAGCCCGGCCAGAACCAGGTAGGCCCAAGATCGAAACGATCAACGATACTGTTCGTTGAAGTGTGCTGGACTACCTGCCCTTGGGCATTGATTGACGCAATGCGTCCGCCAGGCTGATCCCGAGCTTCCAGAACAACGAAATCACCGATGCCTTGCTGCTGCAGCAGATAGGCCGCATACAGCCCACTCAATCCGGCACCAACAATGACAATACGGGTGGTTTGCGTGGTCATGCTTTCACCTCCGGATGAGCCGGGTGGCCGGTTTTCAGGTAAACGGTGGCTCCCTGTTGGCCACCAACGACATCCAAGTGCCGCCCTGCTGGCATTCGTAACCAAGCGCCGCGCTCACAGGACTGTCTGTCCGCCATTACGCTGCCCTCCAGCACCAGTAACTCGAAGCCGTTCAGCAACTCGTCGTAGAGCAACTCGTTCGCTCCCAGGCGTTGCAGGCTCACCTGTTCTGAATCGTCAGCGAACAACGGGCACAACTCACGCGAGCCCTGGCGCTGCCAGTTGGACGGGTCTCGGGTATTGATACGCACGTGGTGCTGCTCGCAGGCAGGCATCTGCTGCAACTTGACGAAGATGGTGGCCCCCTCGGTGCTGGACGGCCGGTGGCTCGAGCCAGGCGGATTGCGTAGATACCAACCCGCAGGATAGTCCCCCACCTCGTCAGAGAAAGTGCCCGACAGCACCAGGATCTCTTCCCCACCAGGGTGCAGATGACTTGGAAAATAAGAGTTCGGGGCATAGCGCACAATGCTAGTGGCACGCGCTCTCTCTGCACCGACACGATCCAGCATCACGCGGTCGACACCTGTCTGGGGCGAAGCAACCCACTGGTATTCGTGTGGAGCCACAACAGCGGGGCGAGTGAAGTCGGCGTTGATCAACATACGGTTTATCCAAACGGGGATGCGAAGACGCCGATCCCCCCTACAGAGGCGATCGGCCCTCGTCGATACGAGTTATTGCCTGGCCGGTAGCTGCTGGTAAGCCTCGACGACACGCGCCGAGTAGGTCAGTGCTGCACCGGCATTCAGCGCAATGGCCACGCCCAGCGCCTCGGTAATTTCCTCGAGGGAAGCACCGTGCTCAACAGCCTTTTGGGTGTGGACGCTAATGCATCCATCGCAGCGAGTGGTGATCGCCACAGCCAATGCGATCAGCTCATGGATCTTCGGATCCAGATGAGCCGTTTTGACGGCCGCATTGTCGATGGTCATCAGGCCTCGCATAACGTCGGGGCTTTGTTTGGCATAGTCGCCTACGCGCACCAGCAGCGATTCGCGGTAGGCATTCCAGTCTTGCATCATGGTTCTTCTCCAAGTAATGGTTGAGGCCGGAAGTGAGGTCACGGCAGGTCGGGTGGAAACTGGGCGCAGGTCTTAGTTGCGACCAGCCATGACACCGCCGTCAACGTCCCAGATGGCACCGGTAACCCAGCTGGCTTGCTCGGAAAGGAGGAAGGCAACTACACCGGCTACATCTTGCGGGGTGCCAACACGGCCAATCGGATGGAAGCTGTTGAAGCCTTGCAGAGCGCTGTGCACCTCGGCCTTCGGAATAAAGCCCTCGTAAATCGGGGTCTGCACAACTGCCGGGGAAACGGCATTCACGCGAATGTTCTTCGAAGCGAGTTCCATCGCCAGATGCTGAGTCAAGGAGTGCAGGCCGGCTTTCGCCATGGAGTAGGCAGAGGACGGGGTGGCGGCGACTGCCTGCTTGGCCCACATCGAGCCGATGTTCACGATGGCGCCTGGGCGGTTTTGCTCAACCAGGTTGGCGGCAACCTTTTGGGTAATGAAGAAGAACGCCTTGTTCAGCTTCATGTACTGGTCGTAGTCCGCATCCTGGTGTTCCAGGAAGGGTTTCGGGAAGAACACACCTGCAGCGTTCACCAGCATGTCGATATCCGAGTGCTGCTCGCTGAGGGTCTTGATCAGTTTGGCCAGGCCTTCGTCGCTCGTCAGATCTGCAATAAGGGCAGTTACGTTGCCCAGAGCGGAGAGGTCTTTACGAGCCTCTTCAGTTTTTTCCGGACGGTTACCGACTATCACTACGCTGCCGCCTTCGGTGAGAAACTGGCGTGCGGTTTCCAGACCCATGCCACTGGTGCCACCGACGACCAGCAGTTTCTTACCGTTGAATTGATTGCTCATTGGGAGACCTCTTTGCACCTGCCCACGACAGGTGTCTGGCTAACGGGGATTGGGACGAGTCACTTGCCAAAGACGCCGTCACCGGCAGGCAGTTCGTACCCTCTAGGGGCCAGTGCAACGTTGGGTGTCTGGAAGCTGTAGATCAGGAAGAAAAACTTTCCAACACAGCTAAACTCCAAAGACTTTCCGTTGACTTCGGGTGGCTAAGCATCAGCACCCTTGGCCTTGGAACGAATCTTCCTCGCTTCCAAATCCGCCAACAAACGAGATAAAGTGTCTCACCACTAAAGAAATTCTTTATCAATATGAAGGCTCCAGTTCATCTCAACGCGCTACGTGCTTTTGAAGCCAGCGCCCGCCATCAGAGTTTTTCTTCGGCTGCAGCCGAGCTGCACGTTACGCCTGCAGCGGTTGGCCAGCTCGTGCGTACACTGGAGGATTGGCTAGGAACGCCTCTGTTTGTCCGCAGTACCAGCGGTAAAGCACGGCTGATTCCCACGGATGCTGCCGAACGTGCTCTACCGGATATCCGGGCAGGCTTCGACAGACTGACCCTGGGGATGGAGCGGCTTCAGGAAAGTTCGATCCGTGGAGTGCTTACCGTGGCCGTAAGCCCGGCCTTCGCCGCCAAGTGGCTACTGCCCCGAATCGACCGCTTCCAGGTCATCTGCCCTGATACGGACGTGCGACTGGACACCAACCTCAAGCCGGTGGATTTCGTTGCTCAGCAAATCGACATTGGTGTGCGCTACGGCACGGGCAGGTGGCCAGGGCTGGCTGCCGAGAAGCTGATGGAGGAAGAGATTTATCCGGTGTGCTCGCCGCAATTGCTGCGAGAGCACTTGCGCCTGCACAAGCCCGATGACCTGGTGCGGGAGATGTTGATTCACGATCTCTCGATGGATAACCACTCAGGCTTCCCGACCTGGGAAACCTGGATGCGCAAGGCTGGCGTGACGGACACGACCACCCTTCGCGGCATGCAAATCAACAACTCAGCTGCCGTCCTGCAGGCTGCAGTCGAAGGGCATGGTGTCGCGCTAGCCCGCAGCGTAATGGCGCGTGATGACCTGGCGAGCGGCCGCCTGGTTCGACTGTTCCCAGACATTAGCGTTGCTTCAGGGCTGGCTTACTACGTTGTCTACCGACCAGAGTGTGCCAGCTTGCCAAGGCTGGCAACCTTCCGAGAGTGGTTGCTATCCGAGGCAGCGAATACCTGGTAATGAACTTGAGCTTAGGCCGTTTTCTGCCTGACGTAAGGGACGGAAACCGGCCACTTGCAGTCGTTAGCGACCGGCCGCAATGGGTCGGAAAGCGACGGTCTGACCCAGACCGTCGCAGTGGGTAATTACACGTCTGTCTGCTCTGCCATTTCTAGAGCATCGTCTACCTCGATGCCCAAGTACCTGACAGTGCTTTCAAGTTTCGTATGACCAAGCAAGAGTTGAACTGCCCTCAAGTTTTTGGTCCTGCGATAGATCAACGAAGCCTTGGTTCGCCGTAGCGTGTGGGTACCGTACATCGTCGGGTCAAGTCCAATGGCTGTTACCCATGCTTTTACTATTCGAGCGTATTGCCGGGTGGAGAGATGATCTGAGTCATGCAATCGCGTCGGGAACAGAAAGTCCTCACTGCGAAGATGCGCCTGGCGCATCCAAGCCTCCAGAACTGTTCGTGTTTGCTCAGTAATTTCAAACTGCACTGGATGTAGAGTTTTCTGCTGCATCACGATGGCCCGTGACGAAACATGCTCCCCATGCGCAATGTCACGTACTCGTAGCTTGGTTAAGTCACAGGCACGCAGTTTGCTGTCGATGGCCAAGTTGAACAGAGCCAGATCCCGTGTCTTCTCCGCGAGCTGAAGCCTGACCCGAATGGCCCAGATATCTCTGACTCGAAGCGGGGCTTTCTGCCCAACAAGCTTTCCCTTGTTCCAAGGCTGATGGCGATGTAAAGCGATAGTGTTCATGGCTTGTCCTCCGGGTTGAGGAAGGACAAGGGTGGATCAGCAGTCGCATTGTTTGGAGGTCGCTAATCGACCCATTGCTGCCGTTCACGAATGACTGCAAATGTCCGATAGCTGCCATAGCCCTCACGGCGTTCGCCGGTGTAGCGACACTTTGCGTCCCACCTCAAGACTGGCTGTTCAATATCAGTGCTCCTCCACTCTTTGCTTCTGTCCCTTCTTCCGGCTAAAGTCGGCACATGGGCGTTTGCTGCGCCTGCGGTCCGCGCGAAGGGGTCACCCAAGGCATGCTTACCCATTTTTTCATTCCAGCTCCCGGCTTGTCGGCGGACCGAGCCTCATAAGGAGTTGGCATGCCTGCCACTATTGCTTCCCGTCATCACGGTCTACTCGACCTCCCTTCGCTTCGCAAACACGCCAAGCGCCTTTTGAAAGACATCAAGAATAACCAGGCCGCAGATGCCCGTTCCCAGCTACACGCACTGGGTATACCTGGCCCAAACTATCGACTCGCCGATGCGCAGTGGCTGGTGGCTCGCGAGTCGGGTTTCGCCAGTTGGCCTAAACTGATTGCTCACACCGACAGCGTTGCATTCGCGGCACGGCATCCGGGCTTCGCTGCTGCAAACGAATCAACAATCCAGCATTGGCGTTGTGGCAACGATATTGAGCACAGCCTTCGAGTAGCGGGATTCTCGGGTTCATTTCATATGTTCGATGATCCCATGGTGCTGGGGCCGGTTCCCGCTTTAGCGGATGATGATTACTGGTTGGTGCGCGCGAAGTTCGCGGAGCAGGCATTCCAACTCGCTTCCAAGGATATCCAGGAGCGCCAGGCAATTCAGCGCAAGGCGCTAGCGCAACTTAACGAGGACAGTGAACTGGTGCTTTGGTGTGAAGGTGATGCGTACGACCAATTGTTTCTGATTCGATTACTGGCGAGTCTGCCCGTCCTGCCACACAGGCTCGAATTGATTGAGATCAATCGGGTGCCTGGTGTTGAACGATTCTTAGGCATTGGTCAGCTCGCGCCGGATCTGTTGGCCTGGCTCTGGACCCAACGGCGCCCACTTGGTGACGATGCGTTGGCGCTTGCCCGCAAAGCTTGGGATGCCTATACGGCAACGGACCCGGGCGATTGGGCGCAATTGGCAGTGCAGCCGCATCCGGCGTTACCGCTACTTGGGCCAGCCTTGGCAAGGCAACTTCAAGAGCTTCCAGGCGCAGAGGACGGCTTGAGCATGACCCAGCGGCTGATACTGCGGATTCTTGCCGAGCGGGGTGGGTTGGCGGCTGGCAAGGTGTTCGGCCACCTTATGATGAGTTACGAGCCGCTGCCTTATCTAGGCGATCAGATGTTCAATACACTACGAAGGACCATCACCGTTACTCCGTATCCGCTAGTCGAAGAGTTGCCGGGTAGAGAGTGGCAAAAACGCCTCATTCGGATGACTCCTCTTGGAGAGCAAGTGTTACTCGGAAATAAGAACTGGCTCGATTACACACCAGAAGAACGCTGGGTTGGCGGGGTGCGTATTATCGCGGGCCAATCGCCTTGGGTGGTCACTGCTGACGGGCGAGTGTGGCGTCGCTAGGACCCAGGATGGCCACTCAACGTAGATGTTGGAAGCCGTTGCGGGCTTCCAGCAACTGGCCGCTTTCAACCCACAGCAGCCGCTCGGCCTCGATTGAATTTGGTCGCTTGCTGCGTATGGCAAGATTGATTTCGTTGCAAAATGAGACTCACGTGAAAGGATCAGGTTGAACCAGCAACGTCGGCGCCTTCTGTAATGATTGATCTGGCTTTGCCGAGCTACGCATTCGATTGTTAATCGTGATTGCAATATCCTTTGGTAACTGAATGGGACTTGTGCTTGTCTCACTATCGCAGTAGAGGCAGAACTGATTTCCTGGTGGACTAAGTAGCCAGCAAGAGGAGCACTCTACAGCTTTACCACCCCACTCACGGGCTGCTCGGAGAGTCTGGTTAACGATCAGTTCCTCTCGCCGCTTGAGAGCGGGAAGCTCATCCCTCTCAAGGATCCCTGCGGCACGCTGTGCCTCAGCAGTCTCCGATTGGATCTGCCTATGCGCTGCCAATGCAGCTTTATGCTCGGCTACCTTCGCCTCTTGCTCAACTCGTTTCGCGTCCTCGATCACCCGCAGGGGAGCCTGTTCCAGTTCCCATTGGTCGTTGCAGCGAGCAACTTCGGTCGCAAGTTCAGCTTCAGCACGCTTGATTCGCATTTCTCCCCTGAGCGATCGAATCCAAGACCTGGTGGTTGGGTCGAAAAGAACGGCTCGTTCAAACGTTAATGGATCGTTGATCTGGCCCAAATCGAGCTCGCTGAGATCAATCTCAACTGATGAAGCCTCGATGTTAGAGAGCCGCTCGTACCGCTTTTTTTCGGATCGGGAGAAAACTTTGATTCGAACAAACAGTTGATGGTTGCCGGTGGTAAGAATCGCGTGAGCTGTGACGTCGCCAAGATCCACAAATCGTTCGACCGTCTCAGCTGCAACTGACGTTTCCGGGATACTTACTTCGCGAGACAGGATGCGCCCTGAGCCAGTCATGGCGCTTATCTGACGATGGAAAGACGGAAGAGTAAGGGATCGTTGTGCAGCAATTAGAGCTACAGCCGCCCGTCGCACACCATCTTTGAAGCCGCTCACACAGTTTTCAGAATGGACGTGGCGAAAATGCGGGATGACTTTCTGGCCACCATTCGCAGCATTTAGCGGTTTGTGACAGCCCGGGCAGATACAGCCACAAGCAAGACCATTCTCGACCTCAAAGGCTCGGAAAAGCATTCCCTGACGTTCACCGAACGGAATTTTTGTACCCTGCATCTAACCTCAACCTTTGGCCATTGCACTCTGGATTGCAGCGACAACTGAGCGACCGCCGGTCAAGGCTGCCTCAATAAGTGTCTGCAGATGTTCTGTCGTGCCGCTACGAGTTCCGATGTAGCCAGAGCGTACTAGCTCAATAAACGGGTCACTTCGTAGATAATGGCCGTCCAGTGCTTTGTAACTTATACGTAGGCCCTTTCGAGGTCCGGTAGTACAACCATCCTCGATTAACCGAGTCAGATGCTGCAGGCTCAGCATGATTCCCGCAGATTTGATTGCCGAATGGCGGCGGACAAGCTTAAAGAAGAATGCTCCAGGATTCAGTCGATAGGGCCCTTCGGGCGAGAGATCGTTGTCGAACTTCTCCATCCGCTCCATCTCACTCTTGAACTGAGCATTGATTGGCACGGTCCATTCCTTTGCGTCAAGCTGGTCAATGTCGGGCGTGTCAGCCTTAATGCGATGCACCTTACTGCTTTTTGGCTCCATCATTTTGTATTGAACCATCACCAACGAGCCGCGTGCCTTGTTCAGATAGATAAGGTCGACGCCAAACAACTCTTCAAGCGGTCGCTTGTTGGCGGTGAAAACTTCGAGCTGCTCACCGCGCCGAGTGAATACGGCTTTGCCGGTAAGGTCACTGTCGGACAAGTGCCAGCCAGAGATCCAGCGTGCGTCATGCTCAATGACCGCGTCCTCTTGCAGTCGGACCGTGCCAATAGCGGTGTGTCCGCCGGGCAACGCGACGCTTGTCGCACCGTCCGTTACCCCAAAAGCTTTGAGTGCGAGGTCAAGGGCATTTACTTGTAGCGCGTGGCCATTCTCATAATATTTTGGTCGCCCGACTTCGGCGAGAATACGATGAAAAACTGCTACATTGGCTGGTACTTCCGCAATCAGTGCAATCAGTTTTTCACCGAGCTTCTGTGACACCGGTTGAAACTCGGCGGTCTCCGATTTCAGCTTGTTGGTAGCTCCGCGCAAGGTGGTGCTAGTGACGCCAGCGACAAGGGCATTAAGTGATTGTGGAGCGATCAGCAAGACACAATCGAACATCACCCGGGAGTCGAGCGTCGAGATCGTTTGAATCGAGCGGATAAGCCCTAACCGCAAGGTGGGAGCTTTTCCATCTGTAGCGATCAGAACCAAAGTATTGGGTCTACCACTACGGGAAATTACGTGCGGAAAAGTAAGTGAAAATTTTGTACCGTGGTTTCGACACGCTTCGAGCTCCATCCAGCGGCTCTCAGTCAAGCGAAGCAGCGACAGTCCTCGTTGGGCTAGAGCCTTGAGATCCTTTTCGTCAATGTTGCTGGTCATGACCGAATTTTCCATGTGCGTCTCGCCAATCTATCTTGAACTCCTACAAAATAATTAGCGCCCGCCAATAGGGCAATCGCGTCGCGTTCATTGGCGTGCAGAACGACTGCACGAAATCAACTCGTGGGTGTGGCCCTGTGGAACTACGATCTATGGACATACCTAGGCAAGATCGACAGAAAATGTCGTTTTGCCATGGACAGCATGAGACTACCCTTGAATCCCCGGTTAGCAAGGTACGGAACCATGTCCATGGCTTGAAATCTTTCCTTTACATCGATGAGCTCTTCTGCAGGCTCGATGGCCTACCTGAGCCGATCATTGAGGTAGGCCGGGCCATCCAAGCCCGCGTCCTGCAATGGACTGCGCTGCCAGTGGGCGTCGGCATTGGGCATACCAAAACCCTGGCAAAGGCGGCGCAGCACGCCTCAAAAGTGTGGAGGGAGAAAACAGGCGGCGTGGTAGACCTGCGCAAGCCTGAGGCAATCGAATGGCTACTTCGACGAATGCCGGTTGATGAGGTATGGGGGATAGGTCGTCGTATGCGCGACAACCTTGCTCGTGATGGCATCAGCACCGCGTGGGAGCTTTCTCAAGCTGATGCGCGGTCAATGGGCCGTAAGTACAGCATCGTGCTGGAAAGGACCATCCGAGAGCTGCAGGGCGAATCATGCATGGACCTGGAGCAATCTGCCCCACCCAAGCAATCAATCTGCACCAGCAAGATGTTTGGTCAACGCGTGCATACCCGCAAGGGCCTGCAGGAAGCCCTAGCGACCTACATTCACCGTGCCGCTGAAAAGCTGCGGAAGCAACGCTCTCTCTGCGGTGCCTTACGCATCGGTATTCAGACGTCATTCCATGGCGACGGACCGAAGTACGCCAATGCTGCAACTATCATCCCAGCCTACCCAACAGATGATGTCCGTCAGCTCACCCGCTACGCGCTGCGTGCCCTGGAGGGGATCTACCGGCCGGGCTATGCATACAGCAAGGCAGAAGTCCTTCTAATGGATTTGCGCAAGCGAGGGGAGTATACGCAGGATCTGTTCACCCCCAGCCAACCGGAGCGCACAGATGCATTGATGGCTACCATGGACAAAATCAACCGGCGCTGGGGGCATGATTGCTTGCGGACTGCTGCTGTGCCACTGACACCAGATTGGGGTATGCGCCGAGCACTCCTTAGTCCCAGCTACATGACCAGTTGGGAACAGCTATGGAAAGTACAATGCCGATAAGTAAAATTACTAATGCTTGGACCCGCTAGCAAGCACACTCGGTCAATATCGTCATACCGTACCTTTTTATTGCGCGGACAAAAAACCCGGCCTTGTGGCCGGGTGGGTATTGCGTTGATATGGAATCCCGCCACGCAACAAAGCGCTCGCGAGGTAGGGTGAAGGTATTAATAACCTTGACGTTGAATGAAGGCAGTGACTGACTCAATAGTGGGATTAATCAGCAAATGGTAATCAAGGAAATCAAAATACTTTAACTCCTCATCCCATTGTGCCAATTGATCGGAATCGAACGACCAGCGCTTACCGCCATAGGAGAATTCAGTCCAACCATCGTCCTCCTGAATCTCTGAGGGAGAAACCGAGGCAGACGTCTGTTGACAGCTGCGATCTACCGCCTCAATCACTTCACAATGATTTCGGCATTCATCCAGTTCTATCTGCGCCATAATGGCTTCACGTTTTTTATCACCAAGCTGGTAGTTCACTTTGTATTGCATATTGGAGTTCCTGTTTATACGGCACAGCTGAAGCGTACAAGCTGCACAGGCAAAGTGCCCAAGCGGTAGCTGTCTCCAAACAATGACGTACCCATGAAACCACCACGTTTAATGTCCGAATTGCAGACGGTGCGTAGTTCGCCGTTGTGTAGGACTGTATCGCCAGCACGGATTGTGTTGATGTGAGTATTAACCGTATTGTAGTTGGTCATGGTGTTACCTATTGGTTAGACCGATCGCTGATGAAAATCAGCTGTTCAGACTGCGGAACGCCGAGCCTCAGACATCCAAAGGTTACGAATGCTTTTGCAGTCAATTGCTTTGTCGTATTCACCCTGTTTCTTCAATAGGATTAATACCCGATTTACACGGCGGGCGTGCTTAACGAAACTGCTGATATCTGCTTTCATGTTTGATCCCTATCAAGCGCTGCGCGCTTACATGCCTTTGTTTAAGTGGACTGTCACACCGCCCTTATGGAGCAGATCGCTCACTTCGCAGTAACGGTCAGTCAAGTCCACATGCGACTTACCGTATTGCGCCGCCAATTTACATTTAATGCGCGCAGTCCTAACGGGGCCTCGTACTTTCGAATCCGGCAATGCTTCAAGCGCCTATCCGAGAGAGTCAGCAGCTGCCTTACGATCAGACAAAGTTTCCACCTCGTTCGAAAAGATACTCGTTGCTTCGGAACCGAGCGGAAGCTGCTCGAAGTACTCGCGAACTGCGCGAGGTACTTGCTCCATAGTCCTGGGGTAACGATTACCGATAAGGCCTTGCTCATTCAGCACAGAGTGAACATGCATTTTCTCAGGAATGGTGCAGCTGGTTTTAACCGCGATGAAACAGATCATGGCATACCTCGACGTTGTCCTAGTGCCAATGAGATGAGCCACACCGAGCATGAAGATCTGCCCGCCCTGGTGCCGGGAGAGTGAAAATCGACCGCACGCGCTTGCGCGCCGGATCCGACCCATAAAAAAACCCGGCCAGGCCGGGTTGAAGGTAAGTGTTGCTTATGCCGAAGAAGCTACCCGGCGCACCGGGACCAAGCCGCGTGAATAGGGCATGCCGATAAACACAGGGTTTTCTACAAGCTGGCGCCAGGTAGTCGCGTCATCCGCCAAAAATTGGTCATCAGCAAGCATCTTCTCGCCGTGCACCAACAGGCGAAATTCAGTAGCCTGGGTCCGATCGGCACAGGCGGAAAGTGCTGCAAGCACATCGGCAAGACGGACAAAATCGCCATCCTCGGCTCGGAATTTTTCAAGCGCTGCAATGTACGCCGGCAACTCAGCCAGCTGGGCTCTCAACAGGCTGCATTGGGACCTGAGCTCGTCGACTTCCGAGGTACCAGACTCATTACGCGGTAAGGCCCCTATCGTGATCAAGGCCTCACGGAACTGATCAACGTAATGCTCCGTACTGGTCGCCGGGAATTTATTCAACAGGCACTCTTCGTCGATGGGTGCGCCTGCATCTTCGGCTTCATCCGACGGCTCACCTGGAACCATGAAGAATGCGCGCTCCACTGCTCCCAGGTAGTCCGAGAAGCGCTTGATGTTACCCAGGTTCGTCAGCAGCACGCCCACAGGGTGTCCATGGTGCAGACCAATGACGTCGTATACACGAGCCATGTCGCGCTGCTCTGCGGACGGCACAGCAGGAGCCTTCAGAAAGACCTCGCCACCGCCCTCCTCGTCAGTGATCGAGCCATGAGCAATCAGTAAGACCTGGTCCGCATGCTCCAGCGCTGCGATGCCGCCCTCAAGCAGCCACTCAAGCCGCAGACCATCCACATCAGCCCGTGTCACAGCGACGGCTTCTACCCGCACAGCATCCTCGCTGTGCTGTGCGCCTGGCCGAAGCTCCAAGAGTTGCTCGCCTTGTTCTGTGACCTGCCATTGGGCCGGGCTTCGCTGAACTCGCTTGAGCAACCCAAGCTGGGTGAGAACATCAAACCACTGGGTCCCGATGTCAGCGCCCTGGCCATCGCCGGCGCATTCGTCGAAGCGCTGCAGTTTTCGGATGACAAGGTTAGCGAAGGGCGGCAGGCCTACCAGCTGTCCAGAACTGTTCATGCTGCCGCCGCCTCGACCGGTTGTGTGAGCGCTTGTTGGACTGCTTGAACGATCCGCAGCAGGTAGGTGTAGTCCGGGTTTGGTTCGGTAGCTTGATCGACGGGGTAATGCCATTCATCCCCGAACAAAAGGGATAGGAGCTCGGAATGACTCCAGCAGTCCCGCAACGACTCAACATCGCGAAACTCATCGAGCCGCCTGTACAGCGAACGAGCATCATCTGCGTCGAGATACCCCAGCTCCCAATCGGTACCGCTCCGCTCCCGCCGGCGATCGATGATGCACCTTGCTGAGAGCTGCTTGAGAGCCTTTGCGCTGAATCGGGTACTGCTCAGGCCGCGGCTTAGGCAATTCAGGATGTACTCATCACTGCACTTGGCAACAAACTCAGTCACCGTCCTTGAACCCATACCGCCCCAGTAGGAAGTCCAGCTCTCGCCAGCACATCGGATGGTAAGGTTACCCTGACTGGAAACGTGATCTGGGGCCTCACTACGTGGAGACGCCCGGCTTCCAAGGTCCTCCAGAAAAACGGTGATGGGGTCGAGGTTCACCCCCCCAGAGATCACTAACTTGGTCACCGTGGAACGCTCCACGGTTAAGCTTGTGGGTGATGTGCCATCGGACATTCTGTTCAAACCCATACCGTCACCTTGTAAATTAATTCATAACGCGTATGCATAATTTATAGCGGAAAGTAAGGGCTGCCTAGCCCTCTAACTGTCCGCTGCATGCTGATGGCGTTCAGAATTCGCCGTCTTTTCAGGTCACCAAGCTCCCGCTCTGCCAGGCTAGAGACCAACTGCGCCAACTCTTCCAGCGACTCTACAAAGGCATTGCGCAGCGTATCCAGCCTGGCCCCCTTCGCATCGGGCCCTTCGATACCTACTCGGACTTGCTACCAATCATCCCAAGTGACCATCCGCTGGGGTTGCCGAAGCCGCTCACCGTGTATTTCTGGAAGAACTCCGTGCTGGACTCGCACTGGGTCTGCACCATAAAGAAGCGAATCGTGCATTCCGAGCTTTTGTCCTGAAACTCCGGCCCTGGCTCATTAATGTCCTGTAGAGCAGTCGCTGCGTGAAGCAACTTGTCGAAGGAGTCCAGCGATCTGTTCAGCAGCAGATCGCGCCAAGTCCCATTGTGATGAATCTGGCCAGCGTAGGTGAACCGCTTGCCCCCAATTTCCTTTTGCTGCAAATGCCCCCAGCAGAGAAGCAGGGTCTCTGCACCAGTGATCGCTTTGGCGCTCTCCAGCATCACTCGACGGACCTCATCTGCCATCTGGTCATGATGATCTAGCGGCGTGTAAGTGAGGCTGGTCAGGAAGACCGGCACCATTTCAGTCTCTGATATCTCAGGGCTACACGGCATGAAGAACGATGGAGTACCGTATTCATAATCTTCGACATAGGTATCCTCAATCAGGTCGAAGCCCTGATCACTGTAGTAGTCCCAGAAAACCCACGGCTCAACCGTATGAGAAATGCGCAAGCGGTCGGTTAAGTTATCCAAGTTGACGCCTTCGAGGCCTGGCGCCCCCCCTAGCAAATCCTTGAGCATTGCGTCTGTCACCCGAGGATCATCAAAGCCCGGCATATAGAGGTTCAGATCCTCTTCTTCGGACGGAGAATGCAAGGTACTCCGATCGATGGATATAGCCTTGGGCAGCTTGGCGCTGGAAGGACTGAGGTTCGCGGCCAAATGGATAGCCATCGATGGGTTGATGGCAAAAACATCAACCATCACAGCAATGTAGCTATCCCGTCGAGCCATCAACTCGGCTACGTCTAGTTGCTCGTCTGGAACACTGGGTCGCCTGTTCCCTATCGCGCTGGTAACTGCATCCCAAGTTCGGAAACCGCACAGGTTCGCATACATGCCTGCGGCCTCTGCGCGCTCGATGCCCAAGCTCTTGCCGCAGGCCTCAACCCATAGCCGAGCCAATTTGTGTTCAGTTGCGATGAATTGTGTCATGACGGGGCTTACCTTGTTATTCGAGGGTCAGATTGGTCAGGTCGGTAAACTGGCTCGATAGCACAGCCTTTCAGTACCCATCGCAGCTTCCAAGAACATCAGCTCTGGCTCCCTTTCGACCACTACACTGTTGAGAGGCTGTACACAAGCTACGTCAGCGATGTCGAAAAAAAAGGCCACCTCGCAAGAGGTAGCCTTTGATGAGTTAAGCAAAAAGATCGGAGATCGCCGAATTTTGACTGGCGGCCTCAACCTTCATCAAGTCCAGGACCTGTTCGTGCTCGGCGTTGCTGATCGAATGGTGGCGTATGTAGGAACGCAGATCGGTACCAGCTAGATCGCGCTCCATGCGTTGCCAGAATTGCGCTCGGCGGGCCATCGCATCGTAATCAGCAGCCTTGCCCTTGGCCAGTTTGACCATACCATTGTTCAAGTAGAACTTGGCGCTGTCAGTCGGAGCCAGGCTTTTCGCCAACGTATAGAACGCCTCGTCGAACTCGTCTACAAAGCACATTGCATCTCCCGGATCGATCTCCATCTCGTCGGTTTCTTCGTAGTAGACAATGTTGCGATCCTTGCCTTCAAAGCGGTCACGGATCATTCGCATCGCTGGCCGGCCAGGGTAGCGTTCTTTGTTGGTGGCTTCGAGGTAGGCGTCCTGCAAGCCCATCTCCTGCGCCGGGCTTTGCCAGTCATCAAACTTGAACCAGCGCTGCTCTGGAATGATGCCCTTCTCAGCGGGAGTGACGTCATCGATCAGGTAGCGCTTCCCTAGGACACGGATCTCGTACCACTCCGACAAAGCGGGGAAGGCATGGTCGAAGCCGTAGCTCAGTGACCAGGCGAAGTCGATCGCAAGCAGGTTTTTCGGCGTGATGAATTGGAAGGTGCTCCCACGAAGGATTTCGTTGGACTCCGTCCTTTCCAGCTCGCCGCGGAACATCCGCGCATCGTGCTCATCAGCCCGCTCTTCCTCCAGCACATCTAAAGTCAGCAGGTACCGCAACAGCTCACGGCGCATCTCTGCGTTGTAGGCTGTTCCTGTGACGTTGATGTAGCCGGCGTCCGAGGTTGTGCGCCCGATCCAGTCTCGACGCTCCATGTCCCAGCGGGTGTTGATGAGATGGCTCCGGAAGCGGTTAATTCCCGACATGTGTCCATGCTTGTCAGGCGCAGACGCAATCATTGCTTCCATGGATTTGTCACGCTCTCCGGTGACCGTGCACCAGGCACAGCCAAAGCGAGAGCCGCACGCCGCCTTGTTACCACCATCGCCGGTGATGATTGCGCACGTGCCTTCATTGGCTTCCTTGTAGAGCTCCAGGCACCAGTCGAAACTGTCGACGAAGGTTCGATAAGGACCACCGCGCTTCGCCTCGCACGCCATG
Organism: Pseudomonas sp. NBRC 111133; assembly: GCF_001320605.1. Taxonomy (NCBI): domain Bacteria; kingdom Pseudomonadati; phylum Pseudomonadota; class Gammaproteobacteria; order Pseudomonadales; family Pseudomonadaceae; genus Pseudomonas; species Pseudomonas sp. NBRC 111133. The sequence continues at coordinate 34,698 of NZ_BCBJ01000124.1, forward strand.
AGGAACTCCCACACCTCCTCCATCTCCCAGTCTGCGATGATCGAGCAGTTGTACGAGCCATGCTCATTGAGCACCAGCCGCCCGGCCTCCTCCTCACCCCGTTCGCGCATGTTGGCGGCACGGGTTGCCGACTCTGACAAACGAGTGCCCACGAAGGTCACCAGCTCACCAGGAGACTGCAGGGTGGAGAGCAGTTGCTTGAGCGCTTTCTGCTGCGGGCGCAGCTTCCAATCGACCGAGCAGCTTCGAGAGGCGCCAGCGAAAACCGGCAGTTTGCCGCGACCCAGGGTGGCATAAGCGAATGTCGAGGTCATCGAGGGCTGCACTTTGACCACCGTGATCGGCAATCCGTGCCTGGTGCAATACATCTCCAACTCAGTGATCATCGCCTCGGCATAGATGTCCATGCTTGGGTTTTCGGTGCCGGTATTAGCATTCGTCACGAATGCCGCCGGCACGTACAACCCGGCTTCGACACGGCGCCGGATGGCCTCCAGCATCAGTACCAGCACAACCGTACTGTCCTTACCGAACGAGGTCGCCGAGCTACATGTGAAGCCTTGATCGATGATCTGGTCGATGCGTGCAATGCAGGCTTCCGCCCGCGCAGCGATCCGGGCAAAGCGACCAGCACTGCCCTGGGCAGGAACTGCGTGGGTGTAGTCGGTTAGGGCGATCAGTTCGGGTACAAGCATCTGATTCATGTTGGCATCTCCAGGAGGAAGTAGGCTTCGTATCCTGGAGATGCTCAACACCAAGCATGAATGACGTCATCGACCGCCAGCCAACTGCCACATTCTAACAACGGTCCCAACCGCACGACTGGTATCAGCACTCGCTCGCCCGGGTTATCACCTAAATAACACTATGGCGTTCATGCGGGCTAAAGGACCGTACGCGCATCGGGGACAATCTTGAAGGACTGAAAGGCTAGCCTGGCTTTGAAGACAACGGCATCGGGGAAGTGCTGTTCAACCCTGCGTCGTACCGATTCGATCGGCACCTCGCATAATGGCCCTAGGATGACTTCTGTCAGTTGAATTTCATCCGCAACTGGCCAGAAATGAAGCGGACCGTCTGCAAGCGCAGTGTCCAACCTCACAAAGCTACGGTACTCCTGCTCATAGCGCCAACCCGCCGATTTGGTGCGCAGCAACTGTTGTTGGAGCTCCTCACTCAACTCATCTGGGGTGCCGGCTGGGCTGAGAGCGGCAAGGATGCGATCGTCCTGGTAGTTGACCTGCTGTACGAGGCTACGGCAGACGTCAAACCCTAAGCAGATACCGGTGTGCTTCTCTGCGTAGTGGCTCCACATTACGGGTTCTGACCAGTCCCCGGCGAAGCACAGTAAACCATGCTGTGAATGGCTTTTGTCTTTCCAATCCCGCACAACCTTTCGCGTCTTGTGTTCTTTGAAATTCGCAGCGAGCAGCTCAAATGGGTCATTCAAATCCGCGAAACGGGAAACCTTGAGTCGACGCTTCTCGATGTTGCTTAGAGCGTGTTTGGCGCTCGTGAGATTGTACAGGCGGATAGCGGTGCTGTCCGCGGGAGGACTACATGCAATTGAACTGCCCATGTCTGAATTGTAGCCAGCTGCAATCCATTCACGCCTGCGCATTTCATTCGTGGGCATCGGTATTTTCCATTCCAGCACTGGTGGATGTGACAGTTGTGGCAGACGCGAAGTTAATGGCTTCTACGGATTCTATTCGGAGTCTGACTCAAGCGCATCAGCGAGCTGCCTGAACGCATCCGCAAGGCGCCGCAGCTGGCCAATTTCGTCTGCCAAATCGCCATCCTGATAGCGGTATTCAAGCGTGCCTCCGAAAGGGCCGGTGCTAGGGTGGATCCCGCCGTAGCTCAACTGCTCATTGACGTGCTTTTCAGCCCGAATGATCCGCTCGCTCACATTCGTTTCTGTGGCCATGCTTCCCCTCGATTCAACAGAAAATTTCGTGCGCGCACGGTGAGTGGCTCATGCCCTCGGGCGGCGGCGTCCTCGCATACGTCACTGATCGCCTCAACCTCGTACTGGCTCAGCGCTCCGACCAAGAAAATGCCCAGACTGGCACACGCGGCCTTGATATCAGCGGCATCAATCCGCTGCGGCAAAATTCCGCGCTCGGCGCACCAATCGCCGATGGCGTGAATCTGTGGCGTGGTCAGGTTGGACATGTTGCGTTTCTCCTGTCGTGCGCAGCCGCGAAAGCGACGGCGGGATCCTCGATATCAAAAATGGATGGGGGGTCGGGTCAGTCTATGGGCCGGGGCGGCGTAACCAGGTGGGCGGGTCATCCAAGGTGGTCGGGCGTAGGCCCGAGCCCTTGCGCCCGCGCAAATTTAGAGTCCGAGCGTTTCCTTGCGCGTTTCGGCCATTGATCCAATTAGCAAGTTCAGGGCAGAAACCTCCTCAGCACTTACCAGAGTAGGGTGAAGAGCGCGTACACGGTCATACAGCGCCGAACACTGCTCAATTACCGCCATAAAGTCAGGCGCCTGGCCAAGCGCTGCGATTGCTTGATGCAGCGCTACCAGATCCGTCAAACGGGAACGCTCAAAGCTGTCAGGCGCCGCGGGGTGGTTATTGGACTGCATGGTGATCTCCTGCTCAATTGAACGACTCTGGTCAGATTTCGCTACTGCCAATCCACTCGCCGCCGAGGTAGCCATCGGCCCCGTCGCGGGTTATTGCCACATGCTCGTACGCAACGGTTATCAGCTGCTGATGCGTCCAGCCCGTTGGGGGTGCGGCAATGGCTAGGAGCACATCGCCGGCGAGAGAACGGATTTCAAAAACTGCATGCTTCACCGCAGAAAGCACGTCTGGCTCACCTGGGCGCTGGTCAGTTACAAGATTCAACATGGCGTTATCCGTCGCTACTCGGCTTGCGGCCGAAGCGTGTAGGCGGCATGGCACTCGCTGCAATCCACCGCATACGCTGTGATGGGTGTAATAGCGAATACGCCGCCGCTATTCAGCCAGGGCCACACCTCAGCTTTGTATTCGTTGCGGTGACCACACCATGGACATGGCACGGTAAGGGTCGAAAGCCCAGACGTAATCACAGGTGCTACTTCTGTCGGCGCTGATGACTGTTCTTGAACCTCAAAGCGATGCTTACAACTGCAGCACTCAAACAGGTGCACACCGTCTGGCAGCTGCTGGCTACCTTCTGGGTGCTCAGCTACCTGCCGGCCAAGCGCACCGGGTTCACACGCCGGATTGGTACAGAACCCTTGCAGGTGATGCCCGTAGTTCTCAGTATTTCCTGTGATGCGATCCAGCTTCATGCCTCACCTTCATGTCTCGGCGGCCACGCCTGCCTCTGTGATTCGGGAGTTTTCACCGTGTGCGGTACCGCTCATTCATCGTACTCGGGATAGGTTCATTCGTTGCCAAAGGGGCATACCCAAATAATCCTCGGGAACCGAAATCGCGGAAGCATTTCAGCGAACGTCAACTTGACGTCCGGCGCATCCTCAAAGCTTGTGCGCCGCGAGCTCGCAGGGTCGGGAATGTGTTCTTCCACTAGCCTGGGGTCGGCCCATCCGCCTGGGAACTCGCCCCCTTCGGCCTCGACCACCGCCAACGCCTGCTCAACTGAGCGGGCGACGACCACATAGTCGTCGCCGATGCACCAAGCGCGAAGAGGCAAGTGGCGCTCCAACTCTTCCAACCGCAGCAGTTCTTCAACGCTCTGCAGCGCTGCAGTGGCTTCCGCATTATCAGGGGCTGCGTCGACAGCCAGGCGTCGCTGGGCGAGCTCATCGAACCAAAACAGATGGTTGTGGTAGACCGCAGCGTCGGCGGTTTCATGCGCTTGGGCAGCCTTTCGCGCTACCCAGGCGTCCGCAACCGTACCGGTACCAGAAGCAGCAAGCCATTGGCTACGTTCACCGTCGGGCATGCAGTTCCACCATGCCATACCCGCCGCCTCGTCGGCGGTTGGCGAGCGCTCCGAAGAATCAGATTGCGGGGATATTGTCATGGCATGCCTCCTGTCGCGGTCAAATGTTGAAGCGCGATAACCGCGCCTTTACACACTGCTTGACCTGCCAAAGGCCGAGCAAGGCAGGAGCAGCGGGTCTAGTGAGGTTAGCGGCTCGACTCGGCCATTTCACGAAGGTCACTGAGAATCCTCGGAACGACCACAGATAATTTGCCAGGCTTCAGTGCAGCGTCTCTGATCGTGGTGGCAACATCTTCGTCGCGCCAATAGTTCTCAACAATCGTCGCAGATGCTTCAACCTGCCCGTAGACGTAATTATTGAGAAGGACCCCTGGTACATGTTTCAACACATAGCCCATCGCAAAGCGCCCGTGCCGCTTAACGCAAGCCTCCAGCAGGGCAGTCATTTCATCAAAGCGCCCATCTTTCGCCAGCTCGCCTAGAGCTCCAAAAGCTGGCTCGCTGATATGTTTGCCGTCCCAGCCTTGAAAAAACTCGATAACGATCTCTTCTAACGCCCGCATCCTGCTACCTCTCCGAAATGGGTTAAATAGGGGTGTAAGCTGCCTATCTTATGCCCGAGAGCCCCGAAATTGCATTGGCGGCAATTTCATGGCTTCCCTATGGTTCGAACGTTAGGTTGAGCAGGTCGAAAAAGCGATCCTTCTTGGCAACGTCTTCTGGCTGCTGCTTAACGATTCGCTCCAATGCCGAACGATGCTCAGGCGTTTTGTTGACAACCTGCTGAGCGTGTTTTTCTGCTCGATCAAGGGCGGCAGAATGGCTGATAGCAGCCTTGTCACCCGCGCTACACAACAGGCGATGCCAGAGGCTTCTGTAGCTCGTCTGAACCAAAGCCCATTTGTAAGCTGCCAGTGCGGCGCATACTTCGCCTTCAATGGGGTCTGTCGTGGATTGGCGCATAGTGGAATTGTCCGTTATTTGGGGTGATTGATGGCAGCGTTACGCCGCGAACATCGTCAGCGCCACTATGAACAGACCGCCAAGCATGAATGCTTTGAGAAGCCAAAGAAACGCATTATCACTGGCGGCCTCTCCCCTCTCCAACGAGAAGAACGCAAGGGCTTCAATTGCTACTAGCGCCGTAAAGGCAATCACCCTCACACCGAAGGCATCAAAAAGCCCCCAAACGACAAGGGCAATTAGCCAGAAAACTAGAATACCAGGTAACACAGGCACCTTCGTGCCGCCAATCCTAAAATTTGCTGATGACAAAGCGCTGGCTGATTTCAGGAGGGTTGCAAAGAAAAAAAACAATGCAGCGGCTGCGAGCAGCACATAAGTAAGTTGGTTCAATTCGATTTATCTCCGCGATTGGGCGGTGATGCTTCCAGGGTTGCATGACCAACATCGTCGCTTCGCCTAA
>NZ_BCBJ01000125.1:0-34609 GCF_001320605.1 Pseudomonas sp. NBRC 111133
GTTGTTGCTCAAAACGACGACGGGCTTGCTGCGCGTTCTAGCGCCAGCTTGGTTTTCTGGACACTTATAGGACTTACACAAGCACTGCTGCTCGATCACTCAGCATCGCGCAATGACCAAACAGGTAGGCTCGGGTAACCTCAAGGGAACGAATTTCCGAGACATCTCAACGCCGCTTACTACCATCGTTAAGCTTTTGCAGGAGGCAAGGCACGTTGTCGTATTCACCGGCGCCGGCGTATCCGCCGAGAGTGGAATCCCAACATTCAGAGATGCACTGACCGGTCTATGGTCTCGATTCGACCCTGCTCAATTAGCGACGGCCGAAGCGTTCCTTGCGGATCCGCAGTTGTGCTGGGGTTGGTATGAGTGGCGTAGGTTGAAAGTGTTCCAAGCGCGGCCGAATGCAGCTCATCTCGCGATAGCAGAACTCGCTAAGCACGTTCCTAGGCTGACAGTCGTGACCCAGAACGTGGATGACCTGCATGAACGGGCTGGTAGCCAGGACGTGATTCATCTCCACGGTAGCCTCCATTTACCCAGGTGCATTGACTGTGGCAATGCACATCTGACGGCCCTTCCCTCTGATGACTTGCCTGTGGACGGATGTAGACTTGAGCCTCCGCGGTGCAATGGGTGTAACGGGTACATCAAGCCTGGCGTTGTCTGGTTCGGAGAAATGCTTCCGGAAGCAGCCTGGAGCGCTGGCCTTTCGGCTGCAAGCGGTAGCCACTTGCGAATGACGTTGGCGTTGATGCCATGGCGTATGGCCACGCTGGAGAGGGTCGCACCAGGTTGCAGGCACTCCTGAACAACCTGGGCCTTGAACGGTTTGGGGTAAGAGCTTCGTTGGCGCATGGAAATCCCGGCGATAAGGGCTATCGCGTCCGCTTAAAAATACGCGGACACCATCGCCCTTAATGCGGGATTGCGGAAGGTGACTTGGCTGGACGCTTACCGGGGGCGGAGCGACCTGGTCTCTGAATGTCCTAGAGAAAATCAGCTCAAAAAATCGGCTTCGCTCAACAGCGAAAATCGAAAAGGCAAAACCGAAAAACTGTTAGCAGGTGTGGAGCATGCCCAATGCGCGGTGGCTGGGACACCGCTGCTTTGCTTTTGACTACAAACTCTAAAGCTCCGGTTTTAAAAATTGATTTCAAGGGGGGTACGAAAAAAAACCAAATTCTTTCGCTGAGAGCTCCCTGCACCCCTCGGAACGGGTCGTATCACCCGGTCAAAGGAAAATGGCCGAGCGCTCCACCTCAGGCTTGAGGTGGTCAGGAATGTTGTTCGCGACATTGATATCAACCGCTATTCCCAGCATCTCCTCCAGGGCCGTCTCGAGATCCAAGATGTCGAACAGGGAGATCCTCCCTACCCGCTCAGATGGTATGGTTACGAGGAGGTCGAGGTCGCTGCTCTCAATATCTTGACCACGGCAAACGGTGCCGAAGACTCGTACGTTCACGAATCCGTAGGACTCGACTGCCTCTCGAATCGTCTGCCGTTTACCCAGGATGGCGTCGGATGGTTTCACGGTGTGCCTTCTCATTGGTTGATCAGAACCTAATCCATGGGTTACGCGCCCAATGCTGCGGAACACGTCCAGACAGTGATTGATTCGAAAATGGATCGCTCTACGAGTGGCTACTTCTCCCACCAGTCGTCACCGTCTCTCATGATCCTGTACTCGGAAAAGTATTCCTCAATCTCGCACTCCAGCGAGACGGTTGCGGAGGATGAGGACGGATCGAGGAGCGAAGCTTGCAGGCGAGCCCACTCTGCCCACGCTTCGACCTGATTAGCTTCAGCCTGACTGTATCTGATTACGGTGTCGATAAAACTCCGTAGCCTGTTGGCCTTCTCCCATCTATTGAGATTCTGCACCAAGCGCTTGCGGAGGCGACGTTGTTGCTCCGCTTTTATCGCATGGGCCTTGCGGGCGGTCTCCTCCTCGGCGTCGCGAAGCCTCCTCTCTTCTGAATCTTTATGAGCAGCTCTGATCCTAACGGCCAGCGCTTCAAGGCCTGCGATGAACAGGTGGATCTTGTCCTCTATCCGTCCCGTTTTCGCGTCGGAAAATGTCTTCTGAGGCCCATAGTCTGGGCTTTCCCTGAGAATCAAGGTCAGCTCCCCGGTAGAGAAGAATTCATACCTTGGCAGCCCGATGCGTGAGAAGTCCGGAGTCCAGACTCTTTTCGGCTTTGGGTCTGGCAGCGGCCAGCTCATGCTTCAGCAGTCTTTCGCGGAGGATTACGTAGACCGTCTCTCCGTCGAAGGTCACAGTCGTCTGCTGTTTGGTTACGGCCAATCTGCAGCCGCTTGCCTCGGAGAGCTTAATAAGCGTGTCCAAGAGGATCGCGGCGCGATCGATGAGCGCTGGCGAGATCCTAGTGTTGAGCACGTTGGCTTGCTTAAGCGCCAACCGTCCTGCCGACTTGCGCCAGCGTTCCACTAAGGGATGGGGATCGACCAAGCTCTCGGGTATCGGCACATTGGGCGGAGCAGGAATGTCGTCAGTAAGTGACGCCGGTTTCGGTGGGAACAGGCTGCGATCAAGCACACGAAATGACACCAGCTCGTTAGAGGTCGGCGGCGCAGGGCTTTTCGGTCGATTCGTTGCAGGTTTAGCCCAATGACCGCGGCGAGGGACAGCGATTCCAGCCTTTCTGCAGGCTTTACCAACCGCTACGTCTGAGACACCGATTTCGCGCGCCAGATTCAGGACTGGTGTCGACCAGACTTTCTCAAATAGCTCCTGGGCCGGGAACGACACTGTTTTGTACATCGATAGGCCACAGGTGAACTCAACCGATTATTTATCTTGGGACACTTGCTTTATCACAATCGAAATCAAGTGGGTTGCTCCATCGAGCCATCAGGCGGCTCAGGGCGCACTTTTGCCTCGATCCAGATGGCAATCACCAGATGATATCGTCGTGCTACCATCGGCGCATGGTTAGGTGCCGGATGAGCACCTAGCGGCGACTCCCACCCAAACATGCAAGAAGCAGCCAGCACCATGAAAAATATCCAGCAAATTCAGAAAGAAGCACGCTCCGAGTCCATGAACAAGTGGATCGGGAGGCTGGAGTCTGAAACGGAGTTTGACGCTGAGGGATCTAGTCCTACCGAGAGAATGGAGGACATCATCGCGCAGATCAAAGCTGCGATGCAGCAGACCGGTATCGAAGCGCCACTCAATGAGCTGATCGAGAAGGCTTTCGAACAAGGTGTTCAGGCTGGATTCGCCAGAGCGCTCTCAAAATTCTGTAAAGGTGCGATTAAGGCTAGAAAGGTACCAAACGAAGATGAGTGGGTACTTAGTACGCTGTCCACCCAGTATCAAATCACAGCTAAATTGCCGACAGCTTCAAATGAGGATCATAGAGCTACCGTCAGAATCAAGCTTGCAGATCACGGCTTCGAGTGATCATGACCACTGAAGTCCGCTCGTTAGCCGAAACTCTGCGGCGATTACTGTGAGCTTGCTTCCTCCCTACTGTCGTCACTGACTAGCGTCAATGGCGCTCAAACTGATCGGCATCGCAACGGAGTACGACATGCCCTTAGCCCCCTCTTTGATTGGCGACCTCTGGAGATTCCGTACCGCGCGTACCATGTTGCCCATTCTGATTTGGTGCGCTAAGCACCGACGTACCATTTCCTACAGTCATCTAGATGCGGAAATCGTCCGTCGTGGCTTAGGTGCTCATACACACGCCGCTGCCTATGGACGCGCCGCCGGCCTGGTAGGTGATGCGCTTTACGAGCTAGAAGAGGAACTTGGGCTTGAGCTCCCGCCGCTGAATGCGCTGGTGGTTAAAAAATACTCCCGCAGGCCCGGTAGCGGTTGTAACGCGTACTTGGATCAGTTTGTTCATAGCCGCACCTTCGCACAACTCAATGACGACGGCCAATGGGCTGTCCTTGAGCAGGCTTGGGACAAAATCTACAACTGCAGAAACTGGGACGCCGTCCTCGACTATCTCGAAATGGAAGCACTTGCTGGCGCGGTGCCTTCCGAGTACGAGGATGACCACGAACAAGTGATCATCCCCGAAACGGGTGGCTTCTCGGGCGGTGAATCGGAACATCATCGACGGCTCAAGGAGTATGTCCTACGTCATCCAAATCTTGTGATTGAGTCGAATGCACGCGATTGGGAGGGAGGCGTTGAAGTCATGCTTCCGTCCGGCGATTGTGCTGATGTGATGTTCCACAATGGGCCGTCGATGCTAGCTGTGGAGGTCAAATCTTTCATCTCTTCGGAAGCCGACCTATCCCGCGGCATTTTTCAATGTGTCAAATACCGGGCCGTTGGGATCGCATGGCAACGTGCATTGCTAGAGGTTCCGGATGCGAGCGCTGTCCTGGTTGTTCAGCAAGATCTACCTCTGGAACTCGCGATACTGGCAGAGCGATTGGATGTAAGGGTTGTGGTGGTGCCGACGGAGCTAACCGCAGCGATGGATGACGAGTCATTGGTTCTTCTGTCTGCGTAGCTCCAAGAGCAACGGTTAGCATCGTGGCGCCAAGGGGCACTTGGGCTTCTATCTAGAAAAATGGAGTGCTCTATGGAACCTAAGGACTTGGTCGTTCCAGGGCAACAGATGCTGATAAGCAGGAAGGATGACCTACTCCCGCTTCTTGAAGGGAAGGTCTTCCATATCACGACGCTCCAAGGGTACGAGAAGATCCTGCAAGCTGGCGCACTGCTGCCGAACACAGGAGAGCATCGCTCTCCATTCGGTAATAGCAGCAATGGGTATTTCCGCCTCAAGGGCTGCGTATCATTTTTTGACTATCGCAGATCGGGTTCCCCCAAATGGCTCGAGCACTATGATAAGTGCCTGCCCACCATGCCGCTGAACGCAGCATCACCCATAGTCGTCTTGTATCTCAATGAGGACGAGCATGGCGTTCTGGAGACATGGGAGGGCTGGAAAACCGATCAGCTGTGGTCGCAACGGGTTGTCCCGCAATCTGCTCGTAACGCTGAGCGCGGCGGGAAATGAGAATCCTCTTACTGTGGTAGCTGCTGCTTACCTACTGGGCAGAGTAGATTGAGAGTCAGACCAGGCGGTGGTTTCACTGCAGACGTGTCTTGCTAACCATGCTCGCGCTTTGGTAATTTCATCTGCAGGGTTGCCGTGAACCTCCCTGCTGCGTGGGAAATCTCGGTTCTTTGCTAACCACATCACTCCCTGTGGCCGGCTCAGCAAGCAGCATGTTCAGCAAAGTGCATATGCGCTTTTACGGCCATGACAGTGGAGTCATGCGACCATGTTCACCGCCGAATTCATCCTGAGCACCTTCAAATCGATGGAGGTTGCCGATGTACCAGAGCACCTTACTCACGCCCAAACCCTTGACTTCAAAGCTAAGCTTCTAGGGTTCGCCCACTACCATCATCTCAAAACCAATCTCGAAAAAGCGCCAGCGGACAGAGCGGCTCACATCCACGACGCACTCATGCAAAAAATCTGTGCTGCTCGGCTTCCACATCCGGAGTCAAGCCATGTCCGGATGGTCGTACATGATGATGAAGATGTGGGCTTTGACTCCTATTGGATTGGATGGGATGCGCAAGGTGATGAAGTTCGTCAGGCGAGAACCGGATTTGGCAGGTCTCGAATCGAAGTGTTTCGTGCACGCAATCAACAACCTCTCTACCTTCTTAACAATGGCTACGAACTGATCGCCTGGCTTGAACGCTGGCACTCATTTGCTGCAGTGCCAGTAGACGTGGCCAAAGTATATTTCCCTGACATGTTCGATCAGAAACACCTCGTGGCAGAGAACCCGCCCTACGACCTGATCGACGAAAAGGTCAAAGCTGACATGCTTCGTCGCGGACTGAAACGCTGAGCTCGAGAATGAGTGCAGCAAGGAAGGGGGTGATCCCCCTTCTTCTCGCAGATCATCAGCGTCAGATCTGTTCCTGGCCCCAGTCTACGAACAGTTCAGCTCCTTTACGAAGCGTGAGTCATCGCTTGCGAGGAATACTGCGGCGTTGGCAATCTCGATGGCCGCTCCAACTCGCCCCATTGATCCGCCGCCGGCGCTGGCGAACAACACATGCATCCGCTGCGGTTTTCTGACCTATTCTTTAGAATTATCCTTATCGTCCGAGGCCCGCAGTTCCTTGATCTCAGCTTCTGCGATTGCGAGCTTCTGTACCAAATCCCTTTCCCTCTGCTGTACCTCCATGTTTTCGGAGCGCGCCTCGCTTGCCTCTTTGGTCTTGGTTTCGAGCTGGTGAGCCAGCAGCTCTTTGGCCCCTTCCGCACGAGCAGTTGCAGCATTGGCGATACCCAGGTCGCCTCTCAGATGCTCGATAGCGTCACGATGCTGGCCGGCCTCCTTAGAGTGCTGGCGGTTTTCGGCGATCAATCGCTCATTATCGCGAATTAGTCGAGTAGCCTCTTCCTGCTTAACCATGAGCGTCTGCTGGAGGACTGCCACCTCTTGCTGCATCTGGTAGATCTGAGTTTCATGACGGTTTAGATCCTGGTCGCGCTGTTCCTTTACAGCTACTCGGTAGTGCTCGAGTGCTTCTCTGGCGTGCGTATGCTTCTCCTCCAGAGATTCGATCTGGGCGTCCTTCTCTTGCACGCGAATCTCAAGGTCGCTGCAGCTCTGGCTGATCCGGGCGTTTCGAGTGATCTCAGTTTGAAGGCTGGATTGAACGATCTTGAGTTCTTCGCCCTGGGCCTGCAGAGCTGACTGCAGCTTGGCGATCTCCAATTGCGACTGCTCAAGCGTGCTTTGAAGTGTACTGCTCTCAGCTTTCATCGCTTTGCGCTCAAGCTCAAATGCGGCTCGCTCATGCGCCAAGGCTTCGTTTCCCTCCTCAAGCAGGCGTTCAAGCATCTTGCCCACCAGCTCCGTGAGTTCATCACTTAGGCGCGAAGGCGAAGCCGAGGGTCGAGGATCGTGTGATTCGATCTCCTTCAAAAATCGCTGAATCGTTGTCTTTGAGCCGGTATTTCCAAGTTCGATGCGTATCGCGTCGATACTAGGGTTCTGCCCTCTCGACAGCAGCGCTTCGCGAGCCTTGCGCACCAGTACCAGGTTAATGCCGCCTCTAGCCATCTCTGCCCCTACGATTTCGTACTGTTTTACGTTTCATGTAATTACGTGCCACTTTAACATGTTGAAATCGAAAAAACCCCATGATTACTGGAAAGACATAATCGAGGTTTATGGCTTGCCAGGCCTTTGAGCAGGGGTAAAATGGCCTGAAAGGCGGTACAAATGATGGGAGCGAGCAACCGACGGCTCGAAACGGGGAAATTAGGTGGTAGAAGTAGTGAGCAAGGCAGACAGATACCTAGAAGCGAGCGTTCGTCAGAACACGTCGAAAAGCTATGCAGCCGCCCTCACCCATTTCGAAGTGACCTGGGGTGGATACCTACCCACCACCACAGAGTCAGTAGTGCGCTACATCGCTGAGTACGCTGACCAGCTGGCGCTTAGCACGCTCAAACAGCGTCTGGCTGCTCTTGCTAACTGGCATCAGAGCAACGGCTTCCCCGACCCCACCAAAGCACCCAAGGTTAGGCAGTTATTGAAGGGTATTCGGGCGCTACACCCAGTCCAGCAAAAGCAGGCAGCCCCTCTAGCGCTGTTGCATCTCGAAAAGGCAGTGGCTCACCTGGAGGATGAAGTTGCCCAGGCACGAGCCGTCGGCAACATGACCGCTTTGCTGAAGGCGACTCGCGACATTGCCATCCTCACCATTGGCTTTTGGAGGGGGTTCCGCGGAGACGAGTTGGCCAGGCTCACGATCGAGAACACGCATGCCGAGCGTTACGTCGGGATCAGGTTCTATCTCGGGTCGACCAAAGGAGACCGGCAGAATATCGGCCGCGAGTACAAGACACCATCGTTGAGCAAGCTCTGCCCAGTGGAGGCGTACTTGAATTGGATCGGAGCAGCCGGTCTTACACACGGCGGCGTGTTCAGGGGCATTGATCGCTGGGGCAACATCAGCGATCGCCCGCTTGCAGCACACAGCCTGATCCCACTCATACGAGACACTCTGGATCGGTGTGGCTTGCCGTCCGAGATCTACAGCGCCCACTCGATCCGGCGGGGATTTGCAACCTGGGCAGCTAGTTCAGGCTGGGACATCAAGACACTAATGGAGTACGTCGGCTGGAGCGATATGAAATCAGCGCTTCGCTATGTAGAGCCCGCACAACAGTTTGGCGGCCTCATCAGGAAGAACGAGGGTTAAGCGGCAAAAGACAAATGTATCGAAAAATGCAAAGAAACGCTGAGCGTGGGTGATGCCTTTGCACCTATCACGCACAGAACCCTGGAATGTCTAAAACTTTTTACGGAACTATTGACGTGCTTGAAAAACCTACCTGGTATCAATTTCAAGAAGATATCTGCTCACACTTCAGATCCATTGGGGCAAGCGCTGAAACCAATGTTACTGTGCAGGGGATCAGAACATCGCACGATATCGATATTTTGATAAAGACGAAGTACCTTGGAGAAAGTCTGGTTTGGATTGTGGAGGCCAAGCTATGGAAAAGCCGGGTGAACAAGCTCCAAGTTCTTGCGCTAAGAAGCATAGCCGATGACATTGGCGCTGATAGGGCCTTTATTGTTTCAGGCGCAGGCTTTCAAAGCGGTGCTCATGAAGCGGCAAAAAATACCAATATAAAACTAAAAACTTACGAAGAGTTAAAAGTAGATACACGACACCTTGTTGAAAGTGAAATAATAAAAACTTATAAAAAACGCCTCGAACTCATTGAGGCGCGCTACTGGTCTCATAAAAAATCCATACGAAAGAAGTATGGTCTAAGGGGGGAAATTTGGGACTTCCCTGTGAATTTTTCAGGCATGACGCTCTTGCAGACGGCCCAGAGCGCAATACTCGCCGCGGAATCTAATGAGTATCCCATCAGCTTAGAAACATTTCTGGTTGAAAAGCAAGGTGATCTAACCGCGGAAAACTTCCAGCAGCTTATAAACTGGCTAAATCTGAATCTCAATTTCATCGATGAGAAGATTTTGCTGGCCGAGATAGAGATGATCAAGCATGGAGACTTTGACCCCGAGCTTTGCTTGCGAGATCACCTTGACGTGTCACCGCTAAAGCTATTTGCTGCTGCTACTATAAAAGGCCAGAAAGATTAGTGTGCTGTTCGCCCCCTGATTGTCCGTGAACGTTAGAATTCAAACTCCAGCATTCTATCACCTATCACGTGATGATAGCGCTCGCATTTGGTTTTAAAGCTTTCCAACGCTGCTAACGCCCCTTAGGTATTCAGCACCTGTGCAGCCCTGGGCGGCAGCGACTGGGATCATTCAGCCATGATCAAAGGTCTGGAGCATATGGGCAGCTTCAGTATTCGCGACCGCGCTTGCTGAGTCACCGAGCAGATCAGGGCTATCCAACCCGAATGAGCTTGCGGCAGGCGCGACCGGTGAGACCTACTCATCCGTGGGGCCGGCCTGGCTTTGATGGTTAAGGGCAAATGCGACCTGACCGAATATTATCAAGCGATGCCGTGGGACAAAGAGCACGACCGTGTAAACGCCTGCACGGGCTTGTGCAGTAGGAAGATGTCGCGTCAATCATATCGACACAAAACTCAGCGAATCTTGATATGGCGAATCTTCGGAATACCCAGGATCATCAAAGCCGATACAAGCCAAAAAATGCTGCTCAAGCCGATTATTCCACTGAACGAACCAGCGACAATCGGAACAAGGAAGTTTGACGCATTGAGTGCCGTCAGTCTAATCCCGAACGCCTCACCCTGGCGATGCAGGGGCGTCACTTGAACGAGCATTGTCAATATCATGGGTTGCACACATCCCAATGCGGCACCCAACACAGCAGAGCACGTAAACATCAGCACCGGTGAATATGCAAAGGGGTAAAGTGAAAACACAACCACTGCCACCACACATGAGCAAGCAATAATTTGCTTTTCTGAAAACCGCTTACTTAACATTGGCAATGTTAATCTTATAGCGGCTGCAGCAAAAGCAAAACCACCCAATATCACCCCGATTGTTGATGCGCTGTATCCGGCTTTAAATCCTATCACCGGCACAACGAACGAATGCACATCCCACACTGTAGATTGCAGCCAGTTTATGAATAAAATATTTCTAAAATTGGCAGATCGCAAAAGCTCCCACGATGGCGCCTTTGGCATAGCCGGCGCATTTAAATTTCGCGCCGCGATCACTTTACGAGTGAACACCCAAGATGCGCAGGACAAGACTGCCAAAAATAAAAAACAATATTGAAATGCGACATAATCGCCTTCCGCAGGGGTCAGCAAGTCAATAATAAGCCCAGCACCCAAAGGGCCCAGAGAGCTTGACAACGCAGGTGATATCGCAAGCCAGCCAAAATAATTTCGACGGGCCTCATCGCTCAGATCTGCCCTACCGACGTGACGCTGCATGACGATAAGCGTCACGCAATTGGCAGCCCCCAACACAACTGCAACTACTGAAATGATCAGGATCTCCGGATGCAGTGCACCTATAAAGAGCATTCCACTAGAACCGACTACTGCGTAGGCCATTGGAGTGTGCAGGCCCTTTTTATCGGCGTAGCGTCCAATAGGGATGGCGAGAAATATTTGGCTCGCGGCGAACAAAGCCACTAGCGCCCCAACCGCTCCGTCGCTCACGCCTACTGAAAGTGCATAAAGAGGCGCCGCTAATTTTAGCCCCTGAAAGGAAGCAAGCATGAGCGTTTGAGCACATAAAACCAAAAGCAGCTGGGCGCGTGACATGCTATTCGCTCGCTGCGACAATCTGAATGCACATTAAAAACTATTCTCTCAAAAACGAAAAAAATCCCTGAGCCACGAATGGCTCAAGGAAAAAGCAAAGGATCTGATCATCTTGCCCTGGTGTCTTAGGGTGAGAACCAGAGCAAGCAGCGTCAATGAAGTGAGCAACTTACGATCACACAACATCACAGGAACCAATTCTGGCGCCACGCGCCAAAGTTGTAAAATAAAAAAAACACGATGTTCCTATAAGCAGATTTGATTAACCAGGACTGGGCAGAGCTAAAAGCAACACTGTGTCACCACGATCAAATTTCAAACACTGAATCTGGTTATGCTCCGCCCAAACCATTGACCATCCCCCTAAACTAACTTCATGGACAACGCTTAATCCGCTGACACACGAGCCAACAACCCTTCCATAGACTCCGACTCGAGCTTCAACCCCTCAATCAGATCGTTCTCGCTTGCAAACCCTTCCGGCAGCAATAGACCAGCCATTGCAACAATGCTTCGGGTGACCGGCATCGGCACATTGGCGATCCGCCCCAAAGCCAAGGTAAATTCGAGTCCATACGGCACGTCTTCGCAAATATATCGGGTATCAACTTCAGTAGGCCCGGGTGGCCCACCACGTTTCTCATGCAGCTCTTCTGCTATTTTCTCCAGACCTTCGGATCGAACACCGAAGGACTGTTGCAGTTTCTGACCTAGGCTTTTCACCTGCCAACCGAATGCTGCAGCCAGGCTCATACGTTCAGCATCGAGCTGATCAATTATTTTTGATACATACGATGTCATATAATGATACTGAGGCCAACTTTCTTTTCGCTCAATCCTCGTCCAATTGAGGATTGCAAGTGGCGCATGAAAAACTGCATTGGTATTGCTAATCGTAGACAGCAACGGGTTCTCATCCACGACGAAGCTACTGCCGAACAAAATATTGCAAACATACAATGCATCTTCAATCTTGGAAGCTGGCAAGGATGAGACACCCAGTGATGGGCGGCGCACCATGATATTTACCTTGTCTTCCAATACACGCCGTGCAGTAAGCGCAGTTGAACCAAAGCTGGCGACCACAAGGTTTATCCCCAGGTCATTTGCACGTTCACGAAGATAGAGAGCCGACAGCGACCCCATGGAACTGACGATCACCGTTTGACCACTTTTCAAGCTGGGGAGCGCGGCATCAATGGCATGGCGGTGCGCATTCACTGGCAAGCAGATAATCACTACGTCTGCCTCTGAGACAACGTCCTTCGCATTGCTTACACGATCAACGTCAACACTGCCTTCGAACACACCAACTGCTTGCAACTTCTTACGACCCGAAGAAGCTACACCTGTAGATCGACCATTCCATACAGTGACTGCGTGCCCACGATTTGCAATCCATGCCGCGTAAGCAAGGCCGATACCACCTGCCCCGATAATACCAACTTTCAATTGCTTCATTTTCCAGACCCTGGGTAAAGCAGTGCCGCCCAGTGTTTATAGATAAACACCGAGAAGTCAGCACTGCGTTTCGTTGCTAAACTGGTCAGTTCGCTAAGCCTCTAAATCAGACTCAGCGCCACTCGCCCTCAGGCTCCATGTAGAAGTGGCCCTCGCCGGCTTGGTGATATACCCGTGCAGGAGGAACAAAATCATGAGGCTTGTATGGCGTCCTCAAGTTACCGGCAGAAATGCGCTGTACTTGCTTGCGTGAAGGATCAGGGATGGGTACCGCATCAATCAAACGGCGCGTGTATGGGTGCTTTGGACTATTGAAGATCGCCGCCCGAGGCCCAATTTCGACCACTTCACCCATGTACATAACTGCAACACGGTGGCTGACACGCTCAACCACTGCCATGTCGTGGCTGATGAAGATGAAGCCCAAGCCAAGCTCCTGCTGCAACTCAAGCAGCAGATTCACAATCTGGACTTTGACCGACACATCCAGGGCTGAAACCGCCTCGTCGGCAACAATCGTTCCCGGCTTCAATGCCAAAGCCCGAGCGATGCACACACGTTGGCGCTGTCCGCCAGAAAATTCGTGCGGCAACCGCACGGCAGCATCAGGTGGCAACCCCACTTTCACGAGTAATTCAACGGCCACCTCTTCGCAGCGTTTGGCATCGTAGAGCCCATGTACGCGGAGCGGTTCGATGATTGCTTGCGCTACCGTTTGCCGTGGATTCAAGCTGGAGTACGGATCCTGGAAGACCATCTGGATCTTTCTTGCGCGCTCCATTGGTGTAATAGATCCCAGCTCTACCCCCTCCAATTTGATCGACCCATGCGTTGGGTCTAACAGCCCGGTAATGAGTCGTCCAGTGGTTGATTTACCGCAACCGGACTCTCCCACAATCGCGAGCGTCTCGCCCTGGCTGAGATTGAAGCTCACGTTTTCAACCGCATGCACGCGACCAGTGACACGCTTGAAAAAGCCAGACCGCACATCAAACCGGGTTGTCAGACCAGACACCTCCAGTAGATAGGGTTTGGTATCACGCACGCTGTCTTTCATCTCAGGCGCGGGGACATTGGTTCCTTTCGCGATATCATAGATCGGGAACGGCTTAGGCGATGCTTCAGCTGCCATTGATCCGAGCTCGGGCACTGCAGACAATAATGCTTTGGTATACGGTTTCTGAGGCGCCGTAAAAATCTCCGAGGTAGACGCCGTTTCCACCAGGTCGCCACGATACATAACCAGCGTACGATCCGCGATCTGTGCAACCACGCCCATATCATGCGTGATGAACACCACCGCCATGTGCTCTTGCGCCTGCAGCTCCTTGATCAACTCAAGGATTTGCGCCTGGATGGTCACATCAAGGGCTGTAGTCGGTTCGTCGGCGATCAAAACTGCAGGATTACAGGCCAACGCCATCGCGATCATGACGCGTTGGCGCATCCCGCCGGAGAACTGATGCGGGTAGTCGTCGTAACGCTCCTGTGCAGCGGGAATGCGAACCCGCTCCATCAGCTTCAGCGCTTCCTCCTTAGCCTGGATTGCATCAAGCCCCCGGTGCAACCGCACAGGCTCAGCAATCTGCTCACCGATGGTCATGACCGGATTCAGTGAAGTCATTGGCTCCTGGAAGATCATCGCAACCCGGTTTCCCCGGATATCGGCCATCTGCTGCTCAGGAAGATTCAGCAGTTCTTGCCCCTGCAGTCGAATGCTTCCAGTTACCTGGGAGGTATTGGGTGGGAGCAGTCCCAGGATGGACATCGCAGAAACACTTTTCCCCGAGCCCGACTCACCAACGATTGCCAGCGTCTCGCCTCGAGCCACACGGAAGCTGAGATCTTTGACAACCGGAGACCAGCCACCGCCTCGCCGGAATGCGACGTTGAGCCCCGTAACTTCGAGAACAGTTTCCTGGCTCAATGGAAGCGATCCGTTTTTAGATGAAGTCTCGCTCATGACTGCTCCGGGCTTATCACGGTTCACCTGAACTGTATTTATTGTATTCATGAGCGCTCCGAACGGGTTTTGGGATCGTTTGCATCGCGCAGTGCATCGCCCAGCAGGCTCAGCGCAAGCACGGTCAGCAGAATTGCGAGGCTCGGGAACACCGTAAGCCACCACGCATCCAAAATGTTCTCAAAACCTTCCCTGATCATGCTTCCCCACGTTGGGGCGGGAGGTGGAACACCCAGTCCGATAAAGCTCAGCGACGCTTCTGTACGAATAGCCGTGGCCATCCACAGAGCACCGAGCACAAGCACTTCCGAAATCATGTTCGGCAAAATGTGCACCGTCATCAGTCGACCGGGGCCATACCCCAACGACCGACCAGCCTCGACAAAATCACGTTGTTTAAGGGCTATGGTCGGAGCCCGCGCAATGCGTACAAAAGGCGCGATCTCGGTGATGGCGATTGCAATGATGAGGTTTTCAAGACTCGCGCCGAGCATGGCGGCCACCATGAGCCCAAGCAGCAGCGTCGGAAACGACAACAGCACATCAACCAATCCAGTGATCAATCGATCTGTGATGCCCCCAACATAGCCGGCGATCACACCAAGCGCGGAACCGACAACCATCGCGATCAGCACGGCGACAAAACCAACGAGCAACGACACACGAGTCCCGTAAATCAGGCGGGACAATACGTCTCGACCGTAGGTGTCCGTGCCGAGCCAAAACTCTGCAGACGGCGGCTCCAAACGATAAGCGATGTTCTGCTGCAATGGATCATGAGGCGCAATCAGAGGCGCGAACAATGCCACCAGAACGATCGCCACCAGAAGGCCAATCCCAATCCAGGAAAGGCGGTTCTGAAACAGTGCTTGCCAAAGTGTCGTGGGCTTGGCTACCAGTGGTGCAGTGAGAGTAGTCATTTGATTTTCACCCGAGGATCAACCAACCCGTAAACGATGTCGGTGATGATGTTTACGACGATCACGCACAGTGCGAATACGACCATCAGCCCTTGGAGCAAGGTGTAATCCCGGGTATTCAAAGCCCCCAGAATCAGTTTCCCCAGGCCCGGACGGTTAAACACGATTTCGGTCAACACGGAGTTGCCGATGAGCGTCCCAAAATAGAGACCCACAACCGTCACAATCGGGATAAGTGCGTTACGCAGGCCATGCCGCAACACCAAGCGCATAGGACGAACTCCTTTAGCTTTGGCTGTGCGGATGTAATCTTCCCCAAGCACGCTGATCATCGAGGAGCGCGTAACGCGCATAACATAGGCCGTCATGATCAACCCCAGGTTCAACGCAGGCAGCGTGAGAGCGTGGAGCTGGGAGAGAAATCCTCCGTCGACCAGGCTTCCGATTACAGGGAACCAACGGAAATGGATGGCGAAAACCAGCAGCATCAGCATGGCAGACACAAACGCGGGGAACGACAATCCAGTCAATGACAGAATTCGGCCAACGTAGTCTGGCCAGGCGTTGCGGCGCAGCGCCGCCCAAACCCCAAGCGGCAACCCGAACACAAGGCCAATCAGTACGGATGCAAACGTCAATTGGAGCGTCCACGGCAGCACCAGGGACACCTCCTGCAGCACTGTTCTGCCGCTGGTCATGGAGGCCCCAAAATTCCCCGAGAGCATGTCACCAAGGAAGTGGATGTACTGCATCGCGATTGGTTGATTTAGGCCCAACTGCTCGCGCATGGCCGCCAATGATTCGGCACTGGCCTGGTCACCGAGCATGACTGCAGCAGGATCACCAGGCACCAGGCGGACGAGTACAAAGACAGCAGTCAGCATGGCCAGCAAAGTTGGAATAGCGAGCATCAGTCGCTTAATCGCAAACTGAATCATGACAGCTCTCCATCGATCGTTAGCTCAGTCGTTGACACTGTCACGGTCGTGCTCAGCCGTTGGGCGACCACTGCAAGCGGTAAGCCTCCAAGCGGCGGCCTCATCAGGTGTTTCAAGCTGCGAATCATGGCAATTTCTCCTCCACATCAAGTGAGGCCAGTTCCCCAAGTGTTATTGGTTTAAGGGGTGGTCGGATCCGGTAGAAACCAACATCCTCAACTGCTTTTTGTTGCTCGGCTGCAACGATGTTCGCGATGGTGTAACCGCACTGTCGACCTTGGCAGGGCCCCATGCCGGCGCGGGTAAACGCCTTGAGCTGATTGACCCCTGGCTGGGCTATTGCGCAGGCCTTACGAATGTCGCCCGCCGTCAGCTCCTCACAGCGACAGACCACCGTCTCGTCGGATGGGGAGTAAATACTTGCGCGCGGTGGATACATCGAATCCAGCATTGGCCGCAGGCGTAACAGTGTCTGTAGACGACGGCTCAACGCATCCGTCTGTTGTGCAACGGCGTCTGCAGCCATACGACCGGCACGTTTAGCCATGCCGATTGCTGCCAGCTCACCCCTGACACACGCCGCCTTGGCCCCCCCGATTCCTGCACCATCACCCGCAACGAAAATGCCCGGTTGATCGGTCTCCCCCCACTCATCAAGGTCTGGAACTAAACACCTTTGCTGTTTACTCCAGCTGTGTTGGCAGCCAAGCGATTGGGTAATGTGAATTGAGGGAATCACCCCTTCGTGGGATAGGAGGACGCTCGCCGGCACTGTGCAGAGCTCTCCGCTTTTAAGCTTGAATTGAAGCTGTTGAAGCTTGCCATCACCCAGGGCTCGCAGCTCTGTAACGCCTTTGATTCGGCGAGCTCCCGAGCGGCGGATCTCATGCAACCACGCAAGGCCCTTGCTGACTTCCTTGAACTCAGCAAGCATCGAGCTTGCCCAAGGAAGCGCGCGGCGCCACCCACCTGGCGGGGTGGTGTCCAGCCAACCGGCGACCTTGCCACCCGCTCGAATGAGCTGCGCCATGTACAGCAGTGGTAACGGCCCGCTACCCACCACCCAGACGGGCTCTGCCGGGATCTGGCGAGACGTTTTAAGGAGGATCTGGGCGGCGCCGACGGTTAGGACACCGGGCAGAGTCCACCCTGGAAATGGGGCTGGACGCTCTTGTGCACCGGTGGCCAGGAGCACCTGCCCGGCACTGACTGCTTCAGCTACACCATCGCGCTTGATGAACACAGTCCAGCCAGGCTCAATCTTCCACACTTGAGTATTAGGCTCGTACGTCGCTCCGCACGCGCGAAAGCGTTGTACCAGCTCCGCGCCGACCTTGTATTCAGCCCCGAGAATTTCTCCCGTAGTGGTATGCGCGACAGTTTCAACAGCCCGCCAAATCTGCCCGCCTGGTGCTGGCTGTTCGTCCACCACCAGCACCTGCAGGCCTTGCTCGCCAAGAACAATGGCTGCACTCATGCCGGCAGGGCCAGCACCGACAACAATCACATCAAACTTTCGGCTCACGACACTACACTCCGGCGGCCATACTGCCGCTCAACGCGCATTCCTTCTTTCACTGTCACCAAGCAAGTCTGGGTAGAGGCGTTCCCATCCACTACAGCAAGACAGTCGAAGCAAACGCCCATCATGCAATAGGGCGCGCGCGGGCTTCCTTTCACAGGGGAGGTGCGGTTGACTGCAGTGCTTTGTCTCAGCAACACCGCTGCTACCGTTTCACCTTGCTCAGCCATCACTGGAACGCCATCCACATAAATCGTGATCGTGACGGCGTGCAGTTCAGGAAGTTTTTTGAAGATCGAAACGTCCATAATGGAAAATCTCTAAATCAGCGGGAATTGATTTGGCGTCGAAGACTTTCGCGTACTCATTGGCGTGGAAGGACGCCAAGGTCACGCCTGAGTGACAGGTGGCGATCTCTGCCCCTGGGTGAGTCAATGAGCGCGCATACACAGGATTTCCATCCGGCGTCATGATCCGCAGACAAGACCATTGGCGAACCAACTTGGCTTGTGCAAGCTCAGGCAAAATCTTCAAAGCCTTGCGCGTTATTCGCGCAGCGCCCTCAGTAGTTGTTGCCAAGTCAAAACCAACCTCCTCCTGCGTAACGCCGATCATCACCGTACCTTCCGCCGTTTGGCGCAATCCGCTAGCGGGGATCGGGAGTAGCGGTGCAAGGCGCTCAGTGACCAGCAGTTGGCCGCGCTGCGGGCGAATAGGCACGTTCAGGCCCACCATTGGCCCAAGCGCAGCGCACCCCAGTCCAGCCGCCACTACGATTCGCTCGCACTGGGCACGGTAGTCTCCTGCATGAACTTCAAAGCCCCCACCAGAAAGTCGTCGAATCTGGGTGACTGGGCGATTGCTCTGCAGCTGCCCGCCACGTCCCATAAAGGCTTTATGCATGGCGGCAAGCAACCGAAGCGGGTTCGCATGCCCATCGAATTCGCCAAAGCTCGCACCAACAACTGCCTTGCCAAGCTTCATGGTTGGGAATCGGCGCAGCAGTTCAGCTCGATCCAGCATATGGGCTGAAGGGGCGAGTTCTGGCGTTTGCTTGTTCCAGGCATCCATTGCCTTAGCTCGAGCCTCAAACTCGCCATCACTCAGACAGAAGTTCAAGCCGCCCTTCTGCTCGTAGTCCAGCGAGATTCCGCTTTCCTCTTCAAGCTGCGATGCAAATGCTGGCCATGTCTTGGCTGCATTGAGCGACAGCCGCTGGTAATCAGGATCTCGCATCCCCTTGCCATGAGCCCACACCAGACCAAAGTTGGCCTTGGCCGCGCGGTAATCGGTATCAGCTCCATCCAGCATCAAAATACGCCGCTTACCACCTGCGAGGCCGTAGCCGATGGCGGCACCTACCATGCCTCCGCCAACGATGATCACATCAAATTGCGGAGTCATTTACTGGCCTCCACGCTTCACAGTAGTGAGTTCGGTCACTGGGGGCTGCAGATTCAAAGCGCCTTGCAGAACGTATCCATAATCCACGCTGGCAGCTTTCGCCCAGACCTGCTTAAGACCAAACAAAGGGATTGCGCAAACGTCGTCGTGAATCTGAACCTGCGCTTTCTTCCACAAATCGAGCTGGGTCTGAGGATCCGCCTCTACCCGGGCTTTGCGAATGGCATCATCAGCTACAGTGCAGTGCCCGAAGTTCGACATCGCGGCAGGCGCGCCGATGGCAGACGCCGAATCATAAAACTCCGTGAGCCAGTAGTCCGCGCCTGGGTACCTGGCGGCACCGTAAAACACGATTGCGCTTTGATCCTGACGGCTTTTGGCTTGGTAAGTCGCATGATCCACGACCTCCATCTCCAGGTTAATGCCCGCCTTGGCCAGCTGCGCCTGAATGATTTCCATAATTGGCAGTTGCGGTGCCGCGTTGGAGACCACCGCTTTGAGCTTCAACCCATTGGGATAGCCAGCGCTGGCCAGCAGGGCTTTCGCGTGCGCAGGATCGTAGGCGTATGGGCCGGCGCTGCAATCGAGCCCTTGGTAACCATTAGGTACAACGGAGCATCCGCCATCAGCGACATCTTTACCGGCATAGCGAATGATTTCATCGATATTGACCGACGCCGCGATAGCTTGACGAACCTTGATATCATCTAACGGCTTGATATTCCGGTTGAGGAAGAGGGTACGAAATTCCGCAGGCTCGAAAACGTCCACGGTCACACCACGCGCCCTGCTTCGCTCTACCCAGCGCTGCTCACGCTTACCCAGCATCAGATCAAGCTCATCAGATGCAAAAGCCAACTCACGAGCACTATCGGAAGGAATCATCCGATACACAATTGCGCCAAGCTTCGGCTTGCCGCGAAAGTACTGATCGTTAGCCACCAATTTCACATACTGCTGGGTGATATGCTCACCAAAGGCGAACGGGCCAGTTCCGATCGGCGCTTGGCCGTAGCGCTCGCCCAGCTTCTCGACCGCCGCCTTACTGACAATCTGGCCACCGTGGTAGTTTGAAACTCGGCCAAGGAACGCGGTATCCGGGTACTTAAGAGTTACCTTAACCGTGTAGTCGTCCAAAGCCTCGACTTTGTCTATGACAGTGAAGTTCGCTGAAAAACTGGAGCGCTTCGGGTCTGATGCCCTTTCAAGGGAATAAACCACGTCGCTAGCCTTGAGCTCGCCATAACCACCGTGGAACATCACCCCTTTTCGCAGGAAGAACGTCCAAACCTTCTTATCGTCAGAACTTTCCCAGCGCTCGGCAAGGTCGGCCTCCAAGGCAGCAGGATCCGAACTACCTGGCGGGAAGCGCACCAAAGCATTGAACATCTCGGCGACGATACCCTTATCACCGATCAGCGAGGCGCGATGAGGGTCAAGGCTGGTGATATCAGCAATACCTGGGCTGACCGAGATGGTTGCCCGTACTTCATCTTGGGCCAGTGCCAAAGGGCTGACCCCAGACAGCGTTATCAACGCGGCAACAGCGCTCGTTCGGAGGGCCAAACCTAATGATTTCATTTTCACGACTCCGGAAGTAATGATGCTGATTTCAACCAGTCAGATCGGTCAGCGTGGCTAGGTCGGAGGGGTATGGTTCGGCCCCTTCACCTGTATGCTTTTTAGCAATGGGTGGGCCACCTGATCATATCTTCCTGATTTTATTGGTTTTTTATTTTTATAGATGCTCACTCCATAGCCAGAAAAACATCAAATAATGTCTTTTCCCTATGGCAGATGAGAACTCTTCCATTCAAATGCATCGCGCGTGGACGTAACAGCGCATGAAGCGCTCCAAAATGAAACGTCGACACTCAAAACGCTACCTTCCGTAACATTTGAGAAGTAGAATTAGATCTGAGGTCAATGCAAATACGACGCACTTGCATTAATTATCAGCAACTCTCCCGTGACTGCGCACTGACCTGCCCTGCGCGCCCACCCAATCAGTTAATGACGGACTCTTTCCGATTCCCACCAAACGATGCGCGCCTCGAAACAAGCTTGCCGGGTGGAAGATGGTCAAGAATGTTTCTTTAGAATAGATGAGATAGCGGCTTAGACCCGCTGCAGCCGGCCTCGAAAAGCTTTTGATAAGTTCAAGTCGCTACCGTAAGCTAAAAGCTCATGTCTTTATGCTATCGATTGGTGGTGTGCTATGGAGAACAGGATCACTCTTCGTCACCTTGAAGCGTTTCGGGCGATCATGGTGCGAAAATCGGTTACTGGCGCAGCAGAAATGCTTGAGGTGACTCAGCCGGTGGTCACGAGGTTGATTGCCGATCTAGAAGAGCGGATAGCCCTTACTCTTTTCACAAGAACTAAAGGGCGACTGGTACCGACCCCTGAAGCGGCTCTGCTCGTCAAAGATGTCGAGCAATCATTGCTAAGCATCGAGCGCATCGCTAATGCGGCTACAAACATAAAGTCTTTAAAAATGGGACGACTGGAAATAGCTGCGGCGCCAAGCATGGCACTCTCGTTTCTACCGCGCGCGATTCATAGCTTCACGCTGGCCCACCCCGAAGCGCTTGTCTCAATGCGCATGCACAGTTCTCCCACCGTTCTAGACATGGTGCAAAGGGATCAGTGTGACCTGGGGTTTGCCATGTTCCCGGCACGCTCAACTAAATCGGGAAACAGTGAGACGCTTGTGTCCGCGAAAATGGTCGCAGCTGTGCCAAAAATTCACAGTCTTGCGACGAAAAGAGTCTTACGTCCAGAGCATTTTGAAGGCGAACGATTCATCTCCATGATGCCACTTATGGAGTCCCGGATGAGGATCGACTCCCTGATGCTGTCTCATGGCGTGAAACGGCATATAAACTGTGAAACACAGACTTCTGCTGCAGTCTTGCAGCTGGTTGAGGCCGGTGTCGGAATTTCTATTATTGACCCGCTAACAGCCTGTGGCTACACAGGAAGTGGCATAAAATTTATAAATTTCGAGCCTGTCATCAGGAATGATTACTCCATAGTAATCTCTCAAAGAAACTCATCCACCCTCATACTAAAACCGTTCATTGACCATGCAAAAAAAGAGATTCTAAACATGCTTCCCGCTCACTTGCTAATCCGAAGCTAATAAACTTTGTTAGCGCCGCACCCTCTATTTTCCAGGCGCGCTATCAAGTCAAACTCCTACAAGAGCAATCAGAATCAGCCGCACCAACTAAAAACTGAGCGGACATTACTGTCACGCTCAGTCAAATATGTCTAAAGAGATGCCATTGAGCCTCGTCGCCCCCTCCTAACCATGTTGATTGCTCAAAATGCAGGAGTCGAAGACGCTATGTGGCTCAGTAGGATGCTCCTGCCCTAGCGGTGGGCTTAAAACCGCTGATACGGCTGGAAGGCAGCTTCATAATCACCAGGGCCGACACGACAGCAGCAGGGATGAGCAAGAACGCTGGGGATGCCGCAACTTTTGTTACAGAGATCAACCACGTCGAGATCATCGGTGCGAAACCGCCAAAGCAACATACTGCCAACGTGTATCCCACGGTCATCCAGGTGTTGCGCAGGCGAGTTGGGAAAATCTCACAGATAGTTGCTGGCCCTGGGCCTGAGTACATTGCAAACAGTGCGCTCAAGCAACATTGCAGCATGACAACCTGATGGAAGCTTGCACCACCAGACATCATGCTCAGAATCGGGTAAGCCAGTGTAGCTGTACCGACGCAACCCAGGAGGAGCAGCGGCTTGCGCCCGAATCGGTCGGACAGAGCGCCCGCAACCGGAATCAGCATGATCTGAAGGAGCAGTGCAATGTTGCTAGAGATCAGTGCTTCAGTCCTGGTGAGACCTGCGTGACTCTGCGTGTAGGTTACCATGTACGCAGAAACTAGATAGGATAGAGTCGTCCAGAAAATGGTGAAGCCAAATGCTTGCAAGCCAAGTACATAGGGCTTGGTCTCGGTCGGATTTACCACTTCCGTTTTACTATTGACGTACTCAGGGGTCTCTTCGGCATGAGCCCTCAGGAACAGACTGAAAGCAAAGATCGCCAAACCGCCAGCGATGAATGGAACTCGCCATCCCCAGTCCAAGAGGTCTTCAGCAGGGATCAGCAAGAGAGCCGAGGCCACCAGGGATGCCAGCAGCGCCCCTCCAGAAGAGCTGACGCTCTGGAAGCTTCCAAAAAACCCTTTTCGACCTGCCGGAGACCACTCTACGATGTAGGAGGCAGATGTACCCCATTCGCCACCTGCGGCGAACCCTTGAAGGCATCTCAACACCACCAACAAAATCGGCGCACCAACACCAATAGTTTCATAAGTCGGAATCAAACCAATACCAATACTGCCGATGGCCATGCAAATAATCGTCAGCAACATCGCGGGCTTGCGCCCTCTCCTATCACCAATTCGACCAATTACGAAGCTACCAAGCGGCCTGGCGATGAAGCCGGCGCCGTAAGCCGCAAACGTCTGCAGCAAGGATGTTGTTTCATCTACGTTTGGAAAGAACAACTTAGCAATGGTCGTAGCAAAAAATGCATAGACTGCAAAATCGTAAACTTCCAACAAGTTTCCACTTCCAGAAGTGGCCACGGCGAACCAGGTTTTTCTGGTAGATATTGTTTTAGTCATGATTTTTCTTCTATCGAGTGATGGCACCGCACGTAATTTCACCGTACGGGGCATTGATTCGTTTTTATTTTCCATCCCGCATAGCAAGGTTTGAAGCGCGAATCAAATCCGGCTACGCATCTGCTTCTACAATCGCTGTCGCACCCGACAAGTCGCCGAGCTTTTCCCCTTCTCTGATCCGTCGGCAGTTCTCTACACCTCGAACCTGTTTAGCCAATGCTGTTTGCACAACGTCATCAACTTCTGAAGGGCTCAAGACAAGGACTCCGTTCTCATCGCAGATCACGATGTCGCCGGGACATACAGCCACACCACCACAGGAGACAGGCATGTTCAACTTGCCGCCCAAGCCATAGATTCGAGTTGTGATCGGAGACACGCCGCGACTCCAGACCGGGAAATCATGCTCTTGAATTTCATGTGGGTCGGTACACATGCCGTCAATGACTGCGGCGCTTGCACCAGCAGTCACAGCTGCCTGCGTGACCCCTCCTCCCCAGCAAGCATGCTTGCGATCACCCAAACGATCGATCACCACAATGTGACCCGGCTTGATCAAGCTGGTGGCGTAGTGCAACAACGTAGAATCTTGAGCAGGAAGTGCCAAAGTGACCGCCGTACCCACGACGCGCTTACTATTACCCAGCGCTTGAATTTCGCCATCCATGAATCCCCAGTGACGAAGATGACCAACGGTAGCGGTCTCGACCTCAAGTAGAATTTTTTCCAGCTCAGGGCTGATTGGATCCGGCATATCGCCTATGAGGAACTTTTTCATTTTTAAAGTACCTTGTGGGAGGCAAGTGGAATTTGCTTGCGAACTGCTGCAATGCGCTCAGGTTCGATATTTGCAGTCACATAGCCCACGCCATCGGACGCTTTGGCGATGATATGCCCCCAAGGATCGCAGACGAGTGAGTGGCCGTAGGAATAGCGAGTCTCACCCGACTGTTCAAATGGGCCCGTTTGACCTGGAGCCAGGAAGTAGCACTGTGTTTCAATTGCCCGTGCGCGACAGAGCACATCCCAGTGGTCTTTGCCCGTTTGAAGCGTGAATGCTGCTGGCAGCACGATGACGTCAGCACCCAATGCAACAAGCTTTTGGAAAAGCTCTGGGAAGCGGATGTCATAGCAAATGGCAAAGCCATACTTCAGACCGTCAATATCGACTACCGTCACCTCGGTACCTGGCGCTACTGCGCTGGACTCGCCATAGCGCATACCGTCCGGGGTTACGATATCGAACAGGTGGATCTTGCGGTAACGACCCAACTCATTACCTTTGGGATCAAAGACGACGGAGGTGTTGTAAACGCGACTGCCGTCTGGAGTGCTTTCGTAGAAGCTACCGGTGTGAACGTAGACGTTGCAGTCCTGCGCAAGCTTTCTGCACATCTCATACGCCGGCCCACCAGTGTGAGGCTCACCAGCTGCGATCTTTTGCTCAGGCGTACCGCCAGCCCAATCAAAGTGCTCAGGGAAGACCACCAGACGTGAACCGTCGCGATCAATTGCCTCTCGCGCAAGACGATCAGCTTCGGCCAAGTTAAACGCCTTATCCTGTACCGAATTCACCTGAATAAGAGAAACTTTCACAATCAACCCTCACTATTTTCTTAACACTTGAGGCAGGTGCCTCAGGAACATTCACCCGACACACTTTCCGAATATAATTGCGTCAGATATTGAACTAGCGCATGCGCCGCCCTGTTTGGATGCACAGACGATGAGGTGATAACCCCAATCTTAAGTGCCAGCGACTTTTCCAATTCAAAGGATTGAAGCTGACTGTCAGCCCGCTCCATTAAGCTGAAACTACTTACAAAAGTAACTCCGAGGCCGCCTCTGACCAACTCAATAGCTGTGCCAGCTCCACCGACTTCGATCGTATAATTAGGCGTCACTCTAGCCTCATGGAACCATTGATCGACCATTGGCCGTATGAGTCCATTTGATTTGAGCCCTACTAGGGGGACTCCCGCCAGCTGCGCAGCGGTAACTGTCGAGGCTTGCGAAATTTGAGCAGTGGGTGACGCCACACAAATAATTGGGCTGCTAAACAACGTCGAGCTTTGGTCTTCGAGACCACTCGAGATCGACAGTATGCCGAGATCTGCCTGACCTGAATTGACTCGATGGGTAATGAGCGCTCGATGCTCAACGTCCAAGTCAATTTTTATGCCTGGATGCAACGCTGCAAATTTTCCAATACCGTTCACAATCCGCCCAGCGGACAATGCTTGGGTAATGAGGATACGCAACTCAGCGTTGCCATAATTCGCGATTTTATAGGCTACTGCCTCTACGGACTCGAGCCCTTGATAGAGCCGGTCAACCTCGGCTAGTAACTGGATTGCCTCTGGCGTTGCACTAAGCTTTCCTCCTTGCCTGCTAAAAAGGGGAAAACCAACGGCAGTTTCGAGACCAGAAATCATATAGCTGATCGCAGGCTGGGTCACAGCCATAGCCGCACTAGCACGTACCATGCTGCCCTCCCGCATGACCGTCCTAAATGCTTCGATCTGCCTTAATTTAATAGGCATATGTACTCCCTATCGCAGACGGTTTTTTTGATATCCGTCGCGCTCAGAAAATATCCTAACCATCTGGGAGATTTAGCCTGGTACAACCAGGCTAGACCTTACAGAGCGCATCCTCAGCGGTTGCCTACGTTGCGTCCTGCAGTGCTGACTCAGCCCCTTGCATCCATTAGTGGGGCAGATCCGACTGGGCTGACTGCCCTTGATGAATGCTATGGGTTCAGTTTGTGGCACCTAGACCATCATAGATAATCAAAAAATGGCACCACCCTATAATTTTTCCTTATACGCCATTCCAGCACAGCGTCAGCATCGTCACTGAACACATGAATTCAGCATTCTACTTACTGTCACGGCAACGAACGAAATCACTGATCAAAACAACTTTAAGAGCGATGACTTCGAACGCCACCCAGACATAGCTAACCGGCTTTACCAGAGCGCATAAGTATAGTTAACGAAAAGCCGAACTTGATCCTGATCCTTCAATGTCGAGGCCGGTAGCTCTGTCCTAAAGATACCCTTACGGAGGGTAAAGCCAAGCCCCTTGAATGTTCCAGACTGCACAACATAATCTAGACGGTAGTCACTTTCCCATTCACTGTATCTACCTGTCGTCGTATTACCCGTACCGCGAATATCTTTACCACTTACATATGTCCAACCCGCCTTTAGACCCGGAACACCCAAGGCTGCGAAATCGTAGCTATAAATACCAAAGGTTGAATTTTCGCCCGCACGAATGAAGCTGTTCACCATAACGTCAGTGTAGAGGTACAGCGACTGAACGCCCCCCTCACCCTCTGGTCGACCTCGACCGTCGACCACATTGCTGCTGTTGACCGTTGCAAAGCCAGATTTATCACTGACTTGTTGATGCCCCAAGGTCAGCGCGTGCCCTCCATCTTTGTAGGTGAAGGCCAGCGACCAAGTTTTATTGTCGATCTTCCCATTTTCGTTATAGCCGGTGCGCATGGCATAACGGCTATCCGTGCCGTTCTTACCGTCAGAATCGCTCTTAAAGTACCTTAAGTCGGTCGTCAACGATCGACCAACACCAATATCAAGCGAATGAATTAGCCCGAAGAAGTTTTGATTGTAGTAATCTTCTAGCTGGGCATGGTAGTACTGCAGCTTTAAGTTTTTTCTGACGTTCCAATCACCTCCAGCAAACGTGAAACCATCACTACCCTTGCTCCCTCCGCCAGCGATTCCTGCCCAGTTGCTGGATGCTCGACCAATAGCACGATTCAAAAATCCGCCGGTCAGGGTGATGTTGTCGAACTCATTAGACGTCACTGCAGCCCCTTGGAAATTTGCAGACAACAGGCGACCGTCGTTTGAAATGAGCACAGGAAGATTGAAGGCCAGCGCATTACCAGCCTTTACTTCGGTCTTCGAGTATTTGAAGCGAGCGTTTCCTCCGATTCTAGACCAGTTATCGACAGGAGAACCGTCAGTCTTTACCGGGGAAACAGTATTTACCGTGGAAACATCATGTGGTGAACTGCCACCGTTTAAGTTGAACCCTGCAAGCGCCTGCAAATCTAGCCCCAGCCCTACCGCTCCCTGGGTGTACCCCGACTGGAAGTCAAGCCTCAGCCCCGTCAATGTTTGCCGTTGATCCACGCCACCGGTACTCCTTTGATCCCCATCGTAGTACAAGGTGCGAGAACTGATGGACGCCTTACTATCGTCAAGGAAACCTACTGCGTAGCCTTGTTGGGCCAGGGTGCCGCATGCAAAAGCAGCCAGTATTTTTTTTACTTTTGTCACCACTGCCACTCCGTCTCTATAAACTCTACTTATTGTTGATTGGCATTTTTTATATGTTTCGTTTGGCGCACAAATAAACCTCACCCACATACAATGGATTTCAATTTCCCTATTGAGCATCTGATACGCACACAACAAAATAGCAAGATCGGTGCCAGCATAGTGCTAAGCCCTTTGTTTACGGGCCTATTAAATTTTCATTTACTCCCGACTATTACCTATACACATAGGCTAATGCTGTAAAGCTATACTTTCATCAAAGTCAACGTAGACATCCGTATCATCACGCACTATCCCGAAGCGTCGTGCGCCATTGTGGTGAGTAGGAGTGTTACCCTAGCCGCCTGTACGTAACGACTCAGGATTGATTCTGTGCAGGTATGTTTGAACACATTTGGAAAGGTAAGCTCAAGATGTGAACTCTTAGCGCCCAATCGAGTAAACAGAGTGGCCCGCACGAAAAAGGCAACCCCTATAAACCGATGGAGATTCGGCAATGACTCAGGAGTGGGAAGGAAACGGAAATTGACTCGCTGTGCGGGAGCCTTAGACGAACGACGGTCGTGGTGCACTGTGTGCACCCTGTCATCACTTGAAGGTTAGTCAGAAAGGAGGTTGGTGCTTTTTTGAATGAGGCGGGCTATTAACATCCAGAGCGAAACTTAATTATTGAGACCTGAACACATGTAATTGGCTACTCACAAAGTGGTTAGCCAATTACCAGGCTTATCATAGAAAGCGAAGAACTTGAACTTTATACCCCCGAAACTTGACCCGGCATAGGTACAACTCGAGAAAAAACCAGGCCAAATCAGGGCTAAGGAACTCACAACCTTAATTCACCGCTTACACTGGACGCTCACCTGCAGTGGTAGTGCGGTGCATAATGCGAATGTGCTCAGGGCTGAACGAGTCGCGACGATGCATGGTGCAGCGATTGTCCCACATAACCATGTCACCAAGACGCCACTTCTGGACAAACACCTCACCTTTCAAAGTGTGCTGCCACAGCTGGGCAACGAGATCGTTGCTTTCATCCATTGGCAAACCTACGATCCAGGAGTCTTGCTCTCGCACACCCTTTGCCCCCAAGAACAGAGCTTGCCGACCACTGTCTCCATGCACCCGTACGAGCGGGTGAACAATCCCTGGCCATTCACGGATATCGTCCGATTTGGGCAGCTGTCTGTTCAGACGCAGATCGCCCGCCGAGTCATAGACGCTCTGGAAGAAAATCTGCCGGCCTTTGACTGCATTGAGCAAATAGGAAGGTAGGGTCTCGTAGGCCTGATACATCGATACCCAATAGGTGTCACCGCCGGTGGGCGGAAGTGCAATGGCCCGCAGCAACGCGCCTGCAGGTGGACGCTCGTAAAACCACGTATCGGTGTGCCAGGTCGCTTCGCTGTTGCCCAGAGCACCCGAGGGCTTACCATCTTTTGTGGTGTTGGCGATGACCAGAATTTCTTTTTGCGTCGGATGAGCGCCCTCTTGCAGCTGCTTCGGGTGAATAACCGCTTCGCCGAAGTGGTGGGAAAATTTGATGTGCTGCTCATCGGTGATGTCGATATCGCGGAAACGGACAATCCCGTACTGGAGCCAGATCTTGCGCACTTCGGCGATATCTTGAGCATCGTAGTCGTTGAAGTCGAACCCTACGATGTCCGCACAAACGCTACTGCCGTTTGGAATAGTCGTGATCTTGTTCTTGGTCAGCATGCTCTTTTTCCTCACGAGCTGAAGGTTAGGATCGAGCCCCTAAGCTATCGTCCGATCAGACAGGCATCCAATAATAATAATCAATCATTAATCATAAAATACTATCAATCACCTGCGCGATTGAGACAGCAGGCCCGGTGGGACACAGATCGCTGTCTAGCACCATTACTCATCCAATGAAGTGATCAATCAATTTGACATTCATCCGCTTTGCCTATAAATCAAGGGCAGCCACCTTGGGAGCAGACAATGGATTTACGGCAAATCAAGACCTTCCTGGCCGTCGCGGAAGAATTGCATTTTGGCCGAGCGGCCATCCGGCTGCAGATCGCCCAACCAGCCGTGACGGCTCAAATTCAAGCGCTTGAGAAGCAGCTCGGCGTTCCACTACTCACACGGTCAACCCGACGCGTGCAATTGACAGAAGCTGGGATGCTTTTCAATTCACGGTGCATCGACATTTTGCGTGACATCGACCGCACCTGCCTTGCTACTCAAGCAGTCGCAGGTAAGGACATCAGTCAGATCACTATCGGTACCATTTATCCTGCAACGTTCGGTGTGCTCCCCGATTTCATTGCGAGAATCAATCAACGCTTCCCAGATGCTCGAATCCATATTCACAACGGCAACACGGTGGGCATCGTCAGAGAGATAGAGCGTGGCAACATAAATCTCGGCTTCATTCGCCCAGTCGAAAACATTGGTTCTCTACGCTGGCAGTCCATCCATCGTGAAAAATACTTGCTAGCAATCGCACGGAAAAACCCACTGTGTGCTAAGAGCTCCATCACACCAGACGATTTGCGGAAGCAGAAAATAATTGCGTTCTCAAGGGCGTACAAATCCGAGACCGATGAGAATTTCCCTGAGGAATTCAAGAAGTACGACCTGAATCAGCGCGTGATTTACAGCTGTAACGACACCCAAGCGATGCTGGCCATGATAACCGCAGGGATTGGTGTAGGGTTCGTTCCCGAATGGGTTAAATCCATTCCCGGGCAAAACTTTGAGCTGCGCGAGGTTGATGGGCTCGAGCGATACATTGGACTGGGCTTGGCGTGGAGCGTCGATGACCCAACAGTCAATAGGGACAGCATTATTGAGCTATGCCGATCGCTTATTGACAGCGAAGCATGAGAATCAAGCCTCAAGGTTTCTTCTTCTACCGTAGGCCTGAAGTTATCGTGTAGCTCGGTTTTTTGCCGACTGTTCCGCTATGTCGTAGACGATGACCGTACTGCAAAGCAGTGTGAGGTCGTGAACGCACAGCGTGCAGCCCACTGGCGCCGTAGCTCCGCTCATGTCGTGACGTAGACAGCGCAGATCAGTCCCGCCTAACCAGTAACATCGCCGCCATGCTTTTCAACTGCCCTCTGACATACCAGGTTGGATCTGCCGAAGGGTCTGCCTCCAGCTTGATGAAGCAGTCCAGCAGTACCTGTAGTTCTTCACTGAGGCGCCCCAGCCCTTCATCGCTCAGTCCCACCTCACCTGCCGATTGAGACACAAGGCGATGCAGCTGCACCTGTTGATGCTGACGAATCTCCGAGATCGATGATGCTTGAGCATCACTCAAATGACGTAGCTCCGCCCTCGCCAGCTTGGCCAGATTTCGGCTTTCAGAAACGTATGCAGATACCTTTTCCCAGAGATGAGCATTCATTTGTACTGGGCCGGTGCATTTGCTCAACGCCCTGTGAATCGCCCCTGGTTTCGTAGACACGTCCAAGCCTCATAATGAGGCCCAAATAGGAGGTGCCATGAGTCGTCAGCGTTACCCTGAAGAATTCAAGATCGAAGCGGTCAAGCAAGTGACCGAGAAAGGCAAGCCTGTCGCCGATGTTGCCCAGCGTCTGGGGATGTCCGTTCACAGCCTTTATGCCTGGATCAAGCTCTACAGCAAGCCCCAAGAACAGCGTCAGCAAGACGATGATCAGCAGGCTGAGCTGCGGAAGCTACGCGCTGAACTCAAACGCGTGACGGAAGAGCGAGACATCTTAAAGAAGGCCGCCGCGTACTTTGCCAAGGAGTGCGGCTGAAGTACGCCTTCATCAAGAAGCACTCGACGGATTACCCGGTACGTCGCCTTTGCCAAACCCTCAAGGTGCATCCCAGCGGCTACTACGCCTGGCTGGCTGAGCCTCAGTCTGCCCGAGCCCAAGAAGACCAACGGCTACTTGGCTTGATCAAGCATGCTTGGCTGGAGAGTGGCGGCGTGTACGGCTATCGCAAAATTCACGATGACCTGCGTGAGCTGGGAGAAACCTGCGGGCGAAATCGGGTGGGGCGCTTGATGCAGACAGAGGGGCTGCGTTCGCAAACGGGCTATCGGCGGCGCCCAGGATTTTATGGCGGGAAGCCAACTGTAGCCTCGCCGAATCACCTTGCGCGGCAGTTCAAG
The DNA here is from genome assembly GCF_001320605.1 of Pseudomonas sp. NBRC 111133. Classification (NCBI taxonomy): domain Bacteria; kingdom Pseudomonadati; phylum Pseudomonadota; class Gammaproteobacteria; order Pseudomonadales; family Pseudomonadaceae; genus Pseudomonas; species Pseudomonas sp. NBRC 111133. The sequence continues at coordinate 32,084 of NZ_BCBJ01000125.1, forward strand.
GTCAGTGAGCCGAACAAGGTCTGGGTGACAGACATCACATACATTCGCACCTATGAAGGATGGCTGTACCTGGCGGTAGTGCTGGATCTGTTTTCCCGCCAAGTGATTGGCTGGTCAATGAAGCCCAGGATGTGCAGCGACCTAGCTATTGACGCATTGCTGATGGCCCTATGGCGCCGCAAGCCACAGCAGCAAGTGATGATACATTCAGACCAAGGCAGTCAATTTAGTAGTTCGGATTGGCAAAGCTTTCTGAAGGCCAACAATGTGATCAGCAGCATGAGCCGACGGGGAAACTGCCATGACAATGCCGTAGCCGAGAGCTTCTTCCAGCTTTTGAAGCGGGAGCGAATCCGACGAAAGATCTACGCAACGCGTGATGAAGCCCGAAGTGATATTTTCGATTACATCGAGATGTTTTATAACACTAAACGCCGACACGGCAGTGCTATGCAGCTGTCGCCAGTAGAGTATGAGAAACGCCATTTTCTGAGCTTGGAGAGTGTCTAGAAAACCAAGGGCGATTCACTCGAGCAGTGCCACTTTCGAAGCGTGCGTACGTCGACCCAGACCCTCAAAAAAACCATCGCGGCTCAGGTAGAGATGTTTGAGTTGCTGGTTGATGAATTGGATAAAGAGGTAGCGTTCCCCGCAGTAAACTTCCACGCGATCGAGGATCCGGTTTCCGGCGCAGGGAAAATCGAGCAGGTAGCCGAGCAATTCAGAAGAGAACAAGGGATAGGCTTGGGCCCCTTATCGAGCGTAACCAAGCTCGCAGAAAAGATAGGCGTACTCGTAGTGAACCTGGCAGAGGCGGATGATCGAATCGATGCATTCTCGTTGTTCAACAAGCGACCTCTCATTGTTCGAAACACTTCGAAGGTCAACCCTGGGAGACAACGTTTCGACCTCGCTCACGAGCTAGGTCATCTGGTGATGCACCAAGGCATCGAGACAGGCTGTCATGCCACTGAAGAGCAAGCTAATCAGTTCGCCAGCGCATTGCTGATGCCGCGGGCTAGCTTCGCTGCAGAGTTCCCTGCGATGAAAGGCAAGTATCTGAATTGGCCAGCATTAAAAGATCTCAAGCTCCGCTGGAAGGTTAGTTTCAAGGCCTTGATTTATCGTGCTCGTGCTTTGGATCTGTTGACCGCGGATCAGGCGAAAAGCGGATTCACGTACCTCGCTCGGAAAGGTTTTACCAAGCACGAAGAGTTCGATGAGCTGATTCCAATGGAGTCTCCCCTCCTCGTCCAGCGTGCCATCGATCTTTTTGATTTGTCGACATGGAACCGGGTACTCGCCGGTGCAGGACTGACAAGTGAGATGGTTGAAAAACAATTCATGCTCAAGGTACCTGTCTCACCTTTGCGGTTGGTAAAAAACATCCAGGGTCAAGCCTGATTCGGCCAGGCCATGCTGGGCCGCCACTTCATGCTGCAGAGCCCATCATTGGCTGGTAAACCTTCAGGTCAGCGTGTGACGCCTTTACAGCGAAAGGCGCTTGCCATTTTTTGAGTTGAGACACCGTTGATGCGATTTTTTTTGGATACAAACGTTTGGAGCTACATCGCAAGTGAAGGCGCTGGCAGCGATCTCGCCAAGTGTGCACGGATAGCAGGAAATGAAATCGTTGTCTCCCCGGCTGTAGTGGACGAGGTACAGCAGATGTCCGATGTGGAAGGCCGTCGCAGACTGATCCAGTTGGTCACTGAGAAGGGCTGGAAGCGACTAATGCCTGAAGTGTTCAGCGAGTGCGCTGAACTTAAATCGGAGATCTTCAGGTTACGCCCCGAATGGCGCATTGCCGAGCCGAATATGAAGGAATTCAACCGGGTCAGGTATGACTGGGTGAGGCCTAAAAAGGGGTTCTGGGATCGCGCCCGTCGAGGCGTCGAAACCGCTGCAACGAACGAGAGCGTTCGACGAGATGAGGAAGAGCGATTAGCTGTCGATCAGTCCTTTGCCATTAGAGAGCGGTTAAAGGATGTCAAAAAGCCTGGCGGTGAAACCCACCTGCAGTACGCCGGCCACATGCCTGAGGCCGGTACACCTGGATGGTCAGGGAAAGCAGTTCACTACTGGCGGGCGCCAAGCCTACATATGTTCAAGACTGAGCTGCAGGTGTATGAGAGTGCGGTCAGCGAATGGCTCGACAGTGATATTGACGTACATGCAATGCTTTCTTCCCCGGAGTCCATGAATCGACTATGGCTGCATGAATTAGACCCTGCATTGGTTCCTCGCCAGTGGTTACGTGGATCGTTCGAGTTTCTCCAAGCATGGCACAAGGTCACAACCGGCACGCCTGGTGACGCCCGTTTAGCGACGCATTTGGTTGACGCAGATGTAATAATTTCGGCTGATAAAAATTTCGTCCGTTTTGCAGAACGCTGTAGAGCGGAAGCACCATTCAAAATTGGTAAGACCGTACGCGCCCAAGCCCATCGCCCAGGTGTCGATCAAGTGCTTAAATGGGTCTCCAATGAATCCCCCGTATGACTATCCGTCCTAACGTCTAAGGAA